>JASJDN010000158.1 GCA_030065205.1 Crocosphaera sp. | reverse complement strand
GTTAGATTAAGCATTTCGACAGAGATGCTTGGGTTTGTACATCAATCATAGCATGGATTTACAAAACAGCACCCCTAATTGTAAAATTAAACGGTTGCCCCGAAATTCATCCCGTCAGCATAGCTGAGGGTCTTCTTTCGGGAAGGAGATAAGAAATAAGTTCAAGCCCCTAACAATATAGAGGCTCAAAACCAACTTAACTTAATCAATGAGGGCGTTTAACAAGACATCAGTTAAAGACATCCCTTGCATATCATCAACCGTCACTGTGTCAACAATATCAAACTTAGCTCCAACCCCTTGTAGATCATCATCTAAAGCTTTAAAAAAGCGAGTTGCGTTTTTATCAGTTCCCACTTGAATAAAGGAAATCCCTAGCTCATCTTCCCGCTCAACTTTCTGAGCCGTCTCCATGATCAGACTGATCACCGCCTTGCGATCGGTGGGTTCGCCATCGGTAATGATGAGAAAGGTTTCCCCGTTAGCTTGTGTGGTACCGGCTGCTTTACGTTCAAAATAGTTATTCAAACCATCTTGCAATACCGCAGCTAAGTCCGTTTGCCCCATAGGTTCATTTTCTTCGTAAACTTTGGTCACTTTATCCGATGTGACGTTATCGTAGCGTCTAAAACGACCTGAGAATACATAGACTGTAATTCCATCAGGATCGATGTCTTCACACTTTTTCGCTAAGGCTAAGGTTGACTCCTGGGCAATTTGCCAACGGGTTTTGCCATCAGGACCATCAGACGTAGCCATACTACTGCTTTTGTCGATCATCAGGGTATAGTCCCGATTTTCGATACGTGAGTCTCCTGACATATCTTAAAACAACCTCCTACTGAATAGTACATCATATAATCACTCTGCTTTCTAGCCTATTACGACCTTTGATAATTGACCGCAAATATCCTGATTTTCATCATAATTCAGGAAACCAGTTAATCCGATTGGTTAAGAATCGCTGACATCAAAAAGTAGAATTGTAAAGTCATATTGCGACAGTTTATAAAAATCTTTAAATATTGTCCTTTTGCTCTTCATTGTTATTAACGTAGAACATCAGAAGCAGCTAATTGTGGAAAGTTTTATGATGGACAAAGAATCTCAAAAATACCGTATGGTTTGTACCCTAACCTTTGGTGATGTTTACGGTCAAATTATTGTTTGGTTAATCGTGATATTTTTAACTTTAGCCAGTGCGCTAGGGTTATGGAGTAGCACTCGTCAAATTTACGCCCTCGCTGTTGTGGGATTGGTGTTAGTCTTGTCTTTACCCTTTTTACTGTTTGCTTTTGTTACAACGTTACTCAACCATATTGAGTTCACTCCCCTCGAAGCAACAGAAACCACCCGTTCTTCTTCCCGTAGAACGATCAAGTCTAGTCAACAAACGGCTGAAGCCGCTAGTTAATTTAATTGATGATTGTGGAAACGTTAAGAGCTTATGGGTGACATAAATCTTGAAGTTTCAATAAGATAAAAATGGGTTTTTACTATGTAGGGTTAAGAATTTTATTGTTCTTAACCCAAAACCCTAATTATTCTTGTTTTTTAATAAATTAGCGCGGCTTGCTCCGAGAGAAGCCAAAGTATTAACCCGTTTTCTTGTATCAATCAAACGTTTCCACTAAATTGATCTCGATTGACACCAAACTTGTAAAATTTTTGTTTATTTTTATCTGATTAAGTCGAAACCTTAGACATAATGAGGTTAATGATAATCAAGACAACAGAAAAAATAGTAACCTGGTTTTTCTTCCTTAGATTCGTTGCAATTTAGTTGCTTGATTTTTTCAGGGACTCTTAGGAAATTATACGCTCCTAAAGATTCGATCTTGCTGAGTAGGATATATTCCTAGTCTTCTGAATCAAATTTAACTGGATGGCTCTTACTATTAGCTCTATTTAGACTGAGCTACAGAAGTAGTATCTTTGCACACCTCTACCAATTACTGGAGAGAAGATAATGAATATGTTTAATACTTTAGCACAGTTTTCTCAAATTGCCATTGGGGGGTTTATTTTGGGAATGGGTACCTTAATTGTCATTCCTCATTCTCAAGCTAAACCCGAAATTATTACCGACCCTAAACCTTTAGAAACCTATACAGGAACCCTGCAAGATTTGGAGGGAACACAATCAAGAAACGTGACTGTAGGAATAGGGTCAGGAGGAGAATATCCTGCTTATATTGATGTTCCTTCTTTAGAAACGGATAAAGATGCGCTTGAGGCTAAAACCGAGGCTCTAGATGCCACCTTAGAAGACCACGATTATAATTTAGGGGATGTCAAACGACCCACCTATCGGGTTCCTTTTGTCAATTTTTAACCCTAAAAAAATCTGTTCTATGTCTGCCAGAAATGATGAAGTAATGTCAATTTTTGTAAAAAATTATTGACTTCTGGCAGGTAATCGCTATGAATTTATTTAATTATTTTAAAATTAAATCATTGACTGCTGACATTTCGCTTCAATTTGAATAATTATTAATAAACAGTAAGACCCATGCCATAGATAAAAATTAAGCGAAAAAGAAGGCTATAAGCTTAATGGGAGAAAACAGACATGAAAGAGAGACAATTATTTGCCAACTATCTTAAAAATCAACGAAATTTTCAAGAGGCCAGTTTACATCAAGCGAACTTAGAAGGACTAAATTTACAAAGGATTAATCTAACTCGTGCTGATTTAAGTGGGGCTAACTTAAAGCATACCGATTTAAGTGGTGCTTGTTTAACCCAAGCTAATTTAACCGATGTCGATTTAAGTGAAGCTCATTTAGTTGGGGCTAACCTCACTGAAATTAACCTCATCGGAGCCGATTTAAGCGGAGCCGATTTAACCGGGGTTGACTTAACCAATGCTGACTTACGTTGTGCCAATTTACATAATGCTAATCTCAGTAAAGCCAAACTCCAAGAGGCGAATTTAGACGGAGCCGATTTAAGCGGTGCTAAGCTTTGCGGGGCTACCATTCTGAACACCGATTTAAGTGTAGCTGATACCCAAGAAATCTGTTTAGACGATAGTGATCAATGTCAATTAGGAGAACCTTTATCAGCCACTTCAGCCAATTGGGTGAGTTGGGCAGGTTGATTTAGAGACTATTTATAAATAGAATCTTAAGACGGTAGGGTGGGTAAGTCAAAGACTTATCTAAACTAACTTCACTCTTGAAAACCTTGCCCACCCTACGAAATTCGTTGTTATTATTTCTTTAGGAACAATCTCTTAAAGTGCTAGAATGATGGGCTTTGGTGTAATTCATAAAGGATACTTAATAGATTCATCAATCTTTGATTTAGTTGGCGGAGTGTTCAACAGTAAACCTGTCTGGGTTTGCATAGGTTTTATGAAGCAGGCATTAAATGTTCTGCCACAAAATTAGTATAGATATCCCCTGCCAAAAAAGCGGGGGTTTCTAATACCCGTTTATGAAAATCAATGGTGGTGGGAACCCCTGTAATGGCACATTCCCTTAACGCTCGTTTCATACGTTTAATAGCCGTATTTCTATCGGGTGCCCAAACAATTAACTTGCCAATTAAAGAATCGTAATAGGGGGGAATTTCATAATCGGTATAAACATGGGAATCCATTCTTACCCCTGGACCACCAGGGGGAAGATAACCGCTAATTTTTCCGGGATGGGGTCGAAAATTAAGATCCGGATCTTCGGCATTAATGCGACATTCAATAGCATGGCCTTTTAAAGAAATATCTTGTTGTGTAAATTGTAATTTTTCTCCTTGGGCGATGCGAATTTGTTCCTTAATTAAATCTAATCCCGTAATCATTTCTGTGACAGGGTGTTCCACCTGGATACGGGTGTTCATTTCCATAAAATAGAAATTACCCTGATTGTCCACTAAAAATTCTACCGTTCCCGCCCCCATATAATTGATAGACTTAGCCGCTTTAATGGCAGCTTCCCCCATTTTGTCACGAAGTTCGGGGGTTAAAAAAGGACTGGGAGCTTCTTCTAACAACTTTTGGTGACGACGTTGAATCGAACAGTCCCTTTCCCCTAAATGAACCACATTGCCATGACTATCGGCTAAAATTTGAAACTCAATATGACGAGGACGTTCAATAAACTTTTCGAGATAAACCCCAGGATTAGCAAATGCAGCTTCTGCTTCCCCTTGTGCGGCTTGAAAAAGGCGAGAAAACTCACTTTCTTCCCGTACTAGACGCATTCCTCGGCCACCCCCGCCGGCTGTTGCTTTAATCATCACAGGATAGCCGATGTCACGAGCAACCGTTAATGCTTCTTCTTCGCTTTGGAGGAGTCCCCAACTACCAGGAACCGTAGGAACTCCCGCTTTTTGCATGGTTTTTTTGGCGGTGGATTTATCTCCCATAGAGCGAATGGCCTCAGAAGATGGACCAATAAAGACAATTTGATGATCAGCACAGATTTCAGCAAACCGAGCATTTTCCGCCAAAAATCCATATCCTGGGTGAATTGCCGTCGCGTTGCGTGTCAAAGCTGCCGAAATAATATTCGGAATATTCAGATAACTCTTACCACTGGCTGGCGGACCAATACAGACACTTTCATCAGCCAATTGAACATGAAGAGCTTGACGATCAATCGTAGAATGAACCGCAACGGTTCCAATGCCAAGTTCTTCGCAAGTGTGTAAAATGCGTAAGGCGATCTCCCCGCGATTGGCAATTAGGATTTTGGAAAATTGCATCAATTTAACCTGTGCTTTAACAGTCCTATTTAGTAGGATATCTGGTTTTGTGCTTCTAAGGATAGTTACGGGGAGACACACAAAGACTTTAATTCACTAATAGAGGGCTTAAATCAACCACTTCTCCAGGGTTGGGAGTCATTACCTCAGTGGCCAGGTTATTATCTCGTAACTGTTGGCGAAACTTGTCTAGGGTTCCCTCCTGTCGCAAAACGGAGGCTAAAACGCCTTGATATTCGGTTTCTTTGGCATCAGCAGTGGGTAAAATCACCTTGGGTTTGAGGGTTTGACACAATTTTAAGGTGGTTTGTTGACCTTGTAACACGGGGAGAAGATGTAAAATACTCACCCCTACCACTGGAGTTAGAATCATATCAACCGGGCCTTCGTCTGATAACTGGGAACAATGATTGCCGTGGGGTTCATAGTAAAGTTTTTGCTGCGCTTTTAAATCCGTAATAATATAGGCGTTTTCCACTAATTGCGGACCAATCAATGATCCAGGTAACGCTTTAATCTGAACCATTTCATCAAGGGTGTAGGTTTCTCCGTGATCAAGGGAATGTATTTGAGTGTAACCTAAGTCTTGAACAACTTTTGCGCCGTTAGGAGAAGCAACCACAGGAATCTGATGATCCAGTTGTTTTAAGGTGGGAATGTGAGCATGATCGTCCAATCCTTGAGACAAAAGAATCAGATCAATCTGTTGACCAACATCATAGGTTTTGGACTTAACCCCTTTAAATAACCAGTCTAAATTGCCGAAAACCAACGATCCCATCAGCCAAGGATCGAGAAGGATTCTTTTTCCTGAAATTTCCATTAACCAGGAGTTATTGTCAAGCCATGTCAGTTTCATAGAGATTTTAATTCTTGGGTGTATTTAAAGAAAAAATGATACTACTATGGTGACATAAGAATGGTGTTAATCAGTAAGGTAAGAAAAATTGCTTAATGGGTTGGATACAAAACTAAAATTGATTGTTAATCATGTATCAGATTTTCCAACACCTAAAACATCTCGAAGAATTGACCAACGAGGGGGTTGAACAGCTTCTACTTTTCCTTGAATCCAATAATTATATAAAGATGTGATGGTTCCATCGTCAGCTTTTAACTGTAACCAAGTATTAAACACCTTCAAAAAAGATTGATCATTATAAGGTAAGGCATAAGCCATAGGAATAGCAATAATAGGTTTAGGAATTGCCACAGAATAATTGGGATATAGTAGTGTCCAAGCTGATCCAGATTCAGCAGGGACGATGATCGCATCTAATCCTTTTAGTTTACTGTCGAGTAAGTCTTGTAAAGAATCAATATCAACTAACTTCGCTTTGGGAATTAACCCCTTTATTTTGGCGTCGTAGTAGGGAATATGACCAGGAATACCTAAACGAAGAGAAGGAAGTTTTTGTAATCTTTGCCAACTTTTAAATTCTTCTTGACGATAATCAGGAACTAAAAAACCTAGGGTATATTTTAAAATAGGAATAGAGAAGTTTATCTTGTCTGCTTGTTCTGGGGTAATAGGAACAACGCCCGCAATTATATCACAATAACCTTGGTTAAAAGGCTTAACGATCTCTTCTAGTTGAACTTGTCTAATGTGTAAGGGAGCTAATTCTAATTTTAAGCCTAATTCCTTAGCAAAAAGGTGAGCCATTTCTATATCGAATCCGACTAATTCTTGCTTACGATTGATATAGGACATGGGATAATCATCTGGATAATAACAAGCACGAATAAATCCTCTTTTATTAATTTCTGATAGACGAGATTGATTACTATCATGAGTTAATAAAGGCACTTCATTTGTCTTAGTATAAATTTTAAGACTTTGAGGATTTTTGACCCTTAACAGGGGAAGACTTGCTAAGACTTGGTCTTTGGTATAATTATTAGTAACACCAAACGTAAAGACCCCATAAACAGTACCGACAATTAAGAAAATAAGAAGGACTGTGATCAGAGAAAATCTTAGTATTTTTCGTTTAAAAACTCTAATCCATCCATTAATGGCTGCTGTTCCTAATAATGCTAAAGCCACTGCATTCATACCTGCCAATAATGTACCAAATCTTGCTACAGAAATCTGATCTAAAGTAATATATAGCTGCAACATATCAGTAGGAAGTCTCATCAAAGTCAGTAAAAATTTCATTATTGTGACTCCATCCCCTCCGAAAAAACTAGCTAATCCTGATATTAAAAAGACAGGGTATTGATTAAAAGATAAAGTGGAACCTCCAAACCAAGCAGCAAAAGGAATAAAGGATAAAGAAATTAAACGGCCCATATCAGGAAAAGTAAAAGAGGCAGGAACTAAGACTTCAACTGGTTCAGTCATTTTACTTTTTTGGTCGATACTATCTTCTATTAAATTGCCTAACAGTTCTTTACTTCTTTGGATAATTAAGGGCAAAACAATTAAAAGATTAGCAGTAGCAAATGCAGTGATTAATGGGGTTCGATAAGCAATTAAAATATCCTTATATTTGATTGGTGTTAAAGTTGCAATTAATCCGGGTAATAGCCAGAAACTCAATAGCAAAGATAATGAAGCTTGTAAAACAATGTAAACTTGTAATCGACCAAAGGCCTCTAACGGTAGTGTTCCTGCTGCGCTCGCCAAAATTGCAAAAACACCAATAGGCGTTAATTTTGCCACCAACCCAGTGATTCTCATCAAGGTCTTTTCTAAGGTATCAAGAACCTCTAATGTTGCTTTTTTGTTGGGAATAGAAATCAGTGCTAAACCCAAAGTAATACTAAATACAACGACAGAAGGAAGGACACTATTAGCCATAGAATGAAAAGGATTAAAAGGAATGAATAATCCTAATACATCCATTCCTTCCCCCGTTTCTAATAAAGTTGTACTAAAAAAAGAAGCCGATTTCCAATCAGGAAAACCCAGAGGAAAGATGATAACAACAGCCAAAATAATCAACCAAAATATAACTAAAAATGTTCCTCCTTTAATGAGTATATTTTTAGCATCTTGAAAGCTTAATTTACCTAAACTCCCAATTAAAGACACCATAATGTAGGGAATTACTGGCATCTGAAAAAGACGAATAAAGGCATCCCCGATAATACTAATCCATCCTATCATCTCCCCAAAAAATAACCCTGTGGCAACCCCTAATACCATAGAAATTAAAATTTGGGTCGATAGGTTTCTTTTAATGTGTTGGATAACTTTCTGCATAAAGCTATTAAAAATTTGGAATGCTAGTCAAAATATAGGTCAAATGTCCTAACCACAATCTATGGTGTCATAACAAAATTTTTCATCCAATGGTAAACAAAGAGAAAAATTTGGGAACCCTGAGAAAGAATAGTAACACCCTAATACTGCTCACAAAACACAAGATTTTGTCCTGTCGATGGAGGTTGGGAGACTGGGAAACTGGGAGACAGGATTGATATATCTTCACCCGGTCACTCCATTACCCTAATTAAACAACATCGTTAAACCACCCATGTCTAATAACCCCAAAGAATCGTTAAATTATGAAGCCACTCTTGTTGGTCAACCTGTACCCGATTATGAGGCCACCATTGTTGGGAATGAATCCCCGTCTCAAGAATTTGCTCGATCAACAAATGGGAACTTAAACGAGACACCCACCCATACCGTTATCAGCCTTGTTAACAAATTTTTAGCCAAAGCAGTCGAAAAAAAAGCCACTCGTGTTGAGATTGAACCAGAAGCGAATTTTCTCAGTATTCGCTATGGAGAAAGAGAACTGCTCAAACCCCTAATTGAACCCTTACCCAAAAAATTTGCTGCGGCCATTTTATCCCAGTTAAAATTGATGGCTGAGTTAGACATTAACCAAACGCAAACCCCCCAAAAAGGTCGTATTCGCAAAAGAGGAGGGGGTCGCACCATTCATTTTTTTGTGCAAACTCAACCCAGTGTTTATGGGGAAAAAATGAGGATTCGTGTGGTTGATAGTGCTGTTAAACCCCCTGAGTTAGAAACGCTTATTTCCGATGCTTTGATCAGACAGTCTCTTGAAGAGATGGTGAAGGGGTCTTCTGGTGTTTTATTGGTGACCAGTACACAAAAAGAAGTTCCTAAACCCCTTCTTTATAGTTTGTTTTCTCAAGATATCTCTAACCCAAAAGACATGGTTAGCGTTGAAGCATCCATTAATTATTTGCTCTCAGGAATGAGTCAAGTTGAAATCGACGTGGATAGAGAAAAGGATTATCCTCAGGTCTTACAATCCCTTCTCGAACAAGATAAATCACGAATCATGGTGGATCGTATCTCTGACCCATCAGTGGCTCGTATGGTCGCAGAAATGGCTAATAATGACCGTTTTGTTCTCACCAGTCTGAGTGCTGAAGATGGCATCAGTGCGATCGCTTTATTGGGGGAAATGATTACGCCTGGTTTATTAGCAGATACGTTAATCGGGGTGATACATGAACATAGTCTTCCTCGTTTATGTCCTGCTTGTCGTACCGTTCATGAACCCAGTATGAGCGCATTAACTCAATGGGGTATTATTCAGGACAATAAGGAACCCCACACCTTTTATCAACCCCGTTCTCTTAACGAGATGGAAAGGGAACAGATGCGAGAAAAAGGACGACTGTGCCGACAATGTAACGGAAACGGTTACGATGGCCAGGTTAAACTGTATGAATTATATACGGTCACTCCTTCATTACAAACAGCGATCGCCTCTGGTGCTGATTTAGAAGAACTGAAACAAGTTATTTTAGAGGAACAAAGGACTTCTTTAAGAGAGAAAGCGTTATCCTTACTTGAACAAGGGGATATTAGTTTCACAGAATTTACCCAATTATGTCCTAAAAACCCAGTCTATGCAGTTCCGTCAGAAACCCTAACCCCATTACCCACAGATGTGACTCAGCGTCTCGAACAAATTGAAACCTTGTTGGTTAGTTTAACGCAAGAATTTCATCAACTCAAACAAACATTAAAGCCACCAGTCTCTTCTCCTACACCCAGAAAAATAGATTCTTATCTCGAAAAATTGCCACAAACTCCTTCCTTTGAGGACGCAACAAAAGTCACTCAAATTAATCAGCATTTAGCCCCAGATATTGATTTTGGTAAAGAAACGATTGCGGCTGATTCTAATCTATATGAAGAATTACAAGACCCTGGAGATTGGGAAGCATTAAAACAAGAATTAGATCCCAATAAAGAAACCATAGTAACAACAAATTTCTCCTCTCAAGAAGATAGAAATAACAACCCTTTTAAATCAATTCCTGATCCCTGGTCATAAAATTATTAACAAATTCAGCTATAGCAATCAGGAATGATATATGAGAACCCATGAGGACATAATAATATTATGTCCCTACAAGATCCATTTGTAGGGATTTAACACTGTTAAATCCTCTTGGTCATTTTCTCACAACTTAAACCTGATTGCTATATGTACTCAAATTTTCATTTGTTTTACTAATTTAACTTAATAGTTAAAAATTAATATTTTCTAAAAGTAAGGTAGACATTGTCTACCTTTTTCTTTTTGTCTTTAAAAAAAACTTAAGACAGGGTTAAAATAACTCTTCTTTACCTACTGACAGAAATTTTACCGATCCCATGCTTTTGTTAACCAATAAAATTATTTTATAAGGAAGTAAATCCAACTAGATCATATCTAAATATTCTTATTTTTTTACACAATTTCAGTGATTTTTCTACTGACTTTTTCAAGCATTACAAATTAAAATATACTTATATATGATGCAATAAATAAATATGAATTAACACTAAATATGTATTTAGAATTGTATATCATATAGATTTTTTACTGAAATATATAACACCCCGAATATCCTATTTAATCTAGATTAGCTTAGATTTTTGAGTAATTTATCTTCAAAAATCAAGGCTATTTAATTTGTCTTCAAAGTTAACCTGGTATTTATCATGAGTAATCCTCAACCTTCCGTAGAATTTGGGTCAGTTTCTTATACCATTAGTGAGAATGAAGGGAACTATTCTTATAACTATCGAGTAGAAGTAATCCGTAGTGGAGACTTAAACTATGATTCCGTTGTCAACCTGGAAGTAGTAGG
>JASJDN010000038.1 GCA_030065205.1 Crocosphaera sp. | reverse complement strand
CCATGAATTATGGTGCTTTTGATTTTTTAACCAAACCCATTGATTTTAACGATTTAGAAATTACTACCACTAAAACGTTAAATCATGTTAAACAAATTAAGGATGCTTTAGCTCAAGAAAAAGAAGCTAGGGAAGCACAGGAAAAATCTTTACATGAGTTGAAAAAAGAAATTGAAAAGCGCAAAAAAGTTGAAGAAGCTCTACTAAATAATGAAAGACAATTAACTCAATTTTTGGCAGCTATACCTGTGGGGATTTTTATTATTAATGCTCAAAATAGATGTCCTTATTATACCAATGATCACGCTCAAGAAATATTTGGAAAAGAACTCTTAACAGATGTTTCCTATGATGAACTTATTAAAATGTATCAACCCTATTGTTTACATAGTGGTGAAAAATATCCCCTGGAAAAATTACCCATTCAGCGTGCTTTACGAGGGGAAACTCCTACGGTTTCAGATATTGAAATTCGTCATAATGACAAGCGGATTCCTCTGGAAATTTCTGCTCAACCGATTTATGATGAAAAAGGAAATATTTCTTATGTAATTGCAGCTTTTAAGGATATTACTCAAAGAAAAGAAGCAGAAGCAGAACGAATTCATTTTACTCAGGAATTAGCTCAAAAAAATCTAGATTTAGAACAAGCTAAAGATCAATTGTCTCATTATAATGCAACCCTGGAAAAAAAGGTTTTTGAAAGAACCCAAGAACTAACAGAAACTTTAGAAATTCTTAAAGCAACTCAAGCAGAGTTGATGATAGAAAATGCGTTATTAAGGAGTGTTGAAAATCAGCAACGTTATGATTACCAAGTAGGAGGAAGTTTACCCATAGATGCACCGAGTTATGTCGTTCGGTCTGCTGATCGTTATGTTTATAAAGCCTTAAAATCAGGAGAATTTTGTTATATTTTAAATGCACGACAAATGGGTAAATCGAGCTTGCGGGTTCAAATTATGAAACGATTGCAAGCGGAAAAATTTGCCTGTGTGGCCATGGATTTATCAGAAATTGGCAATCGAAAATTAACAATGCAACAATGGTATGCGGGATTTATTTATATATTACTAAGTGGATTAGATTTATTAGATCAAGTCGATTTTAGAGCATGGTTGCAACAACATGATTTTTTATCCCCTGTACAGTGGTTAGGGGAAGTAATACATAAGGTAATCTTGCCTAATCTTTCTAAAAATATTATTGTTTTTATTGATGAAGTTGATAGCGTATTAGGTTTAGATTTTCCGATGGATGACTTTTTTATTTTCTTGAGAAGTTGCTATAATAAAAGGGCTGATAATCCTGATTATAAACGGCTTACTTTTGCATTATTGGGGGTTGCTAGTCCTTCTCAATTATTAGAAGATAAAAAACGAACACCTTTTAATATCGGTCAAGTGATTTATTTAACAGGGTTTCAGTTTCATGAAGCGCAACCGTTACTACAAGGATTAAAATCTAAAGTCAATCATCCTAAAGCTGTGTTAAAAGCCGTTTTATATTGGACAAATGGTCAACCGTTTTTAACGCAAAAAATCTGTCAATTAATCCATAATTCTTGTGTGGACATTCCTGAAGATGAAGAAAATGAATGGGTTGATCAATTAGTGAAATCGCAAATTATAGAAAATTGGGAAAGTCAAGATGATCCAGAACATTTAAAAACCATTCGCGATCGCATTTCACAGAGTTCTCTGGATAAAAAACAACTCTTAAAACGTTACCAAATCATCTTACATAGTTCTCATTATCCTATTAGTGATGATGAGGAAACAAGAGAATTAATTTTATCAGGATTAATTATTAAAAAGAAACAATGCTTAACCGTTCATAACCCTATTTATCAAGCAATTTTTAATGATTCTTGGATCGAATATATGATGAATAAATAAACTTTAAACCTTAAAAAAGGAGGCAGGAATTGAAAGGCAATCCCCCCTGCCTCCTGCCTCGCCCGAAGGGCTATTAACGAGTGATAGGGGTAGGGGTTTCTGTTGATTCTTGAGGCATTTCTGGCAGTTGGTCTTTACGTTTTCCTTCACCAACCCCAGTAATTAAACGGGCCCCACGACCACGGGTAAAGTAATTCCAACCCCATTGAACCATGACCACCAATTTGTTATCAAATTCAATGAGATAGTAAATGTGGGCCCAAACCCAAATAAACCAAGCGAGGAAGCCGGACAGTTTAGCAAAGCCTAAATTAACCACTGCCTTATTTTGACCAATCACCGCCATATTGCCATAATCATCATAGACAAATGGGGATACAGACTCTCCTTGAAGACGTTTCTTGATTAATTTAGCAACGTAAGCTCCTTGCTGCATCGCTACCGGTGCCACACCGGGTAAAGGCCGTTCTCCTTGGTGGGGAAAATTAGCCAAATCACCGATAACAAAGATATCAGAATAGCCCGGAATACTGAGGTCAGGTTCCACCACCACTCGTCCGGCCCGGTCTAATTCTACCCCAGTGCGTTCCGCTAACACCTTGCCCATTTTCGACGCTTTGACACCAGCCGCCCATAAAATGGTACGGGAGTTAATTTGTTTAATTTGCTCCCCTTGACGCACCGTTACCACGTGGTCATTGATATCCGTCACCATAGACTGGGTTTGCACCGTTACCCCTAAATGACGTAAATCTTCGGCTGCTTTAGCTGATAATTCAGGGGGATAAGGAGGAAGCACTCGGTCTAACCCTTCAATGAGCAGAATTTTGGCTTCTTTGGGATCGATGTTGCGAAAATCTCCAGCCAAGGCACCGTGAGCAATTTCTGCGATCGCCCCGGCCATTTCAACCCCAGTGGGGCCACCGCCAACAATCACAAACGTTAACCAAGCTTGACGCTTCACTGAGTCCGTTTCCTTTTCGGCTGCTTCAAAGGCCATAAAAATACGGCGACGAATTTCAATGGCATCCTCAATGGTTTTTAACCCAGGGGCCAAAGGTTCCCATTGATCGTTACCAAAATAGTGATGAGACACGCCTGTTGCTAAGACTAAGATATCGTAAGGAATAGGTTCATGATCCTTGAGGATCACCTCTTTTTTCTCAGGATCGAGATCGATGGCATGATCCAAAAGAACCTTAGTATTTTTATGGTGACGTAAAACCAGGCGTAAAGGGGAAGAAATATCCGCCGGAGACAGTGCGCCAGTGGCCACTTGATACAGTAACGGTTGAAAGAGATGAAAATTGCGCTTATCAATGAGAGTGACTTCTACAGAGGCATTTTTGAGGTCTTGAGCCGTATATAAACCTCCAAAGCCTCCACCAATGATAACAACGTTTGCTTGATTTTTTAAAAGGTTACGATCCATAACGGTTTTAAACTCCTGTCGCGTGGATTCCACGCAGCTAACTTACCTCACCCACAGTTTGACATATTCCCTAACTATACGCCGTAAACGGCGGGGCTTTAAACCCCTAATTTTTCGGTAACAAAGTGAAATAACTAGCCTTACATCGATCAAACCATCGCGTCAAGTTCCTTAAAAATGTTAGGATTGCGACAGAAAGAGAAACGTGATAAAAGAAAAGGAACCAACGCTACATGCAAGAGTTTGACAAGTCAATATCTTTCGACGGACGGGATATTCGGCTAAAGCTAGGATTGTTGGCCCCCCAAGCTGGCGGGGCAGTCTTGATTCAGTCCGGAGATACGGCAGTTTTGGTGACAGCAACAACAACGAAAGGAAGAGAAGGCATCGACTTTTTACCCTTAACCGTAGATTACGAAGAGAGACTGTATGCTGCTGGGCGTATCCCCGGGGGATTTTTACGGCGGGAAGGCCGTCCCCCAGAACGGGCAATCCTCATTAGTCGTTTAATCGATCGCCCCCTCCGTCCCCTGTTTCCTAATTGGTGGCGTAATGATATTCAGATCATTGCTACTACCCTGTCTATGGATGAAGAAGTTCCCCCCGACGTTTTAGCGGTAACAGGGGCTTCCATTGCTGTGATTCAGGCAAAAATCCCCTTCTACGGACCGATGGCCGCAGTGAGAGTGGGGTTAATTGGGGATGACTTTATTATCAATCCCACCTACCGAGAAGTAGAAAGCGGGGATCTTGATCTGGTGGTAGCCGGTAGTCCTGATGGGGTGGTGATGGTAGAAGCTGGGGCCAACCAACTCCCAGAACAAGACATCATCGAAGCCATTGATTTTGGCTATGAAGCGGTAAGAGACTTGATCGGGGCCCAATACGACATCATGGAAGAGTTGGGCATGGAGTTGGTCAAAGCCGAACCCCCAACCGTCGATGAAGCGTTAGAAAAATTTATCAGCGATCGCGCGGCAGATTCCATTAAGAAGGTTCTGGTTCAATACGATCTCGGTAAAGAACAACGGGATACGGAACTCGATAACATCAAAGAAACGGCCATTGAAGAAGCGATCGCTGAACTCCCCGAAGAAGATCCCATTAAAGCGGCCACTACCGAAGATCCTAAAGCGTTAGGCAATCTTTACAAAGGGTTGACCAAAAAGTTAATGCGATCGCAAATCGTCGACGAAGGCATCCGTGTCGATGGTCGTAAACTGGATGAAGTGCGTCCTATCTCCTGTCGAGTGGCATTATTACCCCCCAGAGTACACGGCAGCGCGTTATTCACCAGAGGACTCACCCAAGTGTTTTCTTTGGCTACTCTCGGTACTCCAGGAGATGCCCAAGATTTAGGGGACGATCTCCATCCTGAAGACGAAAAACGCTATCTTCATCACTATAATTTCCCACCCTTTTCTGTGGGAGAAACGAAACCCCTACGATCTCCAGGCCGGCGAGAAATCGGTCATGGTGCCTTAGCTGAACGGGCGATTCTCCCTGTGCTGCCCCCTCAAGACGAGTTTCCCTATGTGGTTCGGGTAGTATCCGAAGTGGTTTCTTCTAATGGTTCGACTTCTATGGGGTCTGTTTGTGGTTCTACCTTGGCCTTAATGGATGCCGGGGTTCCCATTACTAAACCGGTGAGTGGGGCGGCTATGGGATTGATTCGAGAAGGGAAAGAAGTCCGTATCCTCACCGATATTCAAGGGATTGAGGACTTTTTAGGGGATATGGATTTCAAGGTGGCAGGAACCGATAGCGGTATCACTGCCTTGCAAATGGATATGAAAATTACGGGACTGACCATGGATATTGTGGCTAAGGCCATTGAACAGGCGTTACCGGCGCGGTTACATATCCTCGATAAAATGCTGGCCACCATTGATCAACCTCGTCCGGATCTTTCTCCGTTTGCCCCTCGTCTATTGACGATGAAAATTGATCCCGAACAAATTGGCTTAGTGATTGGACCGGGTGGTAAGACCATTAAGAGTATTACCGAACAAACGGGATCAAAAATTGATATTGCCGATGATGGAACCGTTACCATTGCTGCCATTCAAGCGAAAAAGGCAGAACGGGCCCGGGATCTCATTTTCAATATGACTCGTAAACTGAACGAAGGGGAAGTTTATTTAGGTCGTGTCACCCGTATCATTCCTATTGGGGCGTTTGTGGAAGTCTTACCCGGGAAAGAGGGCATGATCCACATTTCCCAGTTGGCTGAAAGGCGCGTCGGTAAGGTTGAAGAAGAGGTGGCCGTCGGCGATGAAGTGGTGGTTAAGGTGCGTGAAATCGACAATAAAGGCCGCCTTAACTTAACTCGTTTGGGCATTCATCCCGATGAAGCGGCTGCTGTTCGCAAAACCTTCTAAACTAGAGTCTAGAATCCTTCAATCAGAAGAAAGGATAAAAAATAATCAGTAAAATGTAAACCTAGGTTAACCTAGGTTTTTGTTTTTTAAGATAGTGATTCGTCCAATGTTCAAAACAATTTTAGGGATTATCAGTAGCACGCTTATTCTTAATTCTCCTTTATTAGCCCTCACGACAGGAAATAATCAAACTTTATTCAATTATTCTCCCCAGTTGCTCGATACAGTCACTACCTTAAGTCGAATTCGTGTTCAAGGGGCAACTTATTACTTTACGGTTCATTTACCCATGAATGTTGGTGAATCTTTACAACAATTAACCCTTCAACAAACCCAAGGATTAGACACCATTTATTTTTATTTAGATGATACCGTTGCTTTTGAAGGAAGACCCGTGAATAGAGATAATACTTTAACCATTGCTAGGGTTAAACGGAATCTGGATAATAATAAAATTGCTGTGATTTTTGATCCCCCGATTCCCCCTGGTAAAACCTTTACCATCGCCATGAAACCGAAAAGTAACCCCGAAATTAGCGGTAATTATCAATTTGCCATTACTGTTTATCCTGCGGGAGAAAATCCCCAAGGTTTATATTTAGGGTTAGGACGATTAAATTTTAATCAAAAAGGCGATCGCTTTCCTTAAAAAGTTCCAATCAAAAAAGTTAAAGGGACAAGCTTTTTCCCCCGTTCGTTGCTTATATTTATAAACACAACTTTTACAATAATCACTCATTTTATTGATATAATTAGCATTAGCGTAGGGTGGGTTAGACGGCTATAATTTAGATTATTACAAAAATATAAGAATCCGTCGTAACCCACCATTTTTGTTGAAACTAATGACACAATTAATTTACTATTAGAATTAGATTCTGTTGGGTTTCGTGCCTTAACCCAACCTACACTAGAATAAGTTTCTAGCTTTTGAAAACCAGGTTAATACGGAGTATTTAACAAGGAGCAATAATCTCTTGCTAAAGGTATGTTTCTGTTACTGATGAGGACTTTTTCAATGAATGATAACTTATATGAAACCAATTATGATTTATGGCTAAAGCAGCAAATGGAAGCCGTAAGAAAAAGAGATTCCGACGCTTTAGACTGGGATAATTTAGGAAAGGAACTTAAGAATTTAGCCAATTTTTCCCATAATTTACTCAATGATTATTTGATGGTAGTGCTTTTATATTTGATGAAACTTGCTATTCAAAGAACAGTTTATTTAGATTTTAATAGCGAATGGATGATGAATGTAGCGCGTCATCGAATTCTTATTAAGAAATTAATCCAACAATATCCTAACACTTTAGATTCTTACTTACACCAAGCAATTACCCCTATTTATGAGGATGTTCTTGAATTATTAATATTAGAAAAAGATTGGACAAGAAATAAAACCTATGATTATCCAAAATTCTGCCCTTTTACGATTGAACAAATATTAGATAAAAATTTCTTTCCCAATGATCAAAGAATAGCCTTGTTAGATAATGAAGTTTCTGATTCAGAAATAACTAATAATGCCTAAATAAGATTTAATTGAAAATAGCTAAAGTCATTCAAAGAAAAGTAAAAATAAGAGAAAATTTTGATAAGAATTTTACCAGTGTGTCAACCATTTAACTCTCTGTCTATGGTGTTGTTTTTCTTGTGAAGAGTGAGAAGTTGATACGGTTTGTAATCCTAGAGAACTTAAAAAGAGTAGACAGGCGTTAAGAGATACAATAGGATAGTCTAATACAGAAAGATAATTTAAACTAAAACTATCTGGATTTTTAGTGAAACTAATAGTCAGATAAGCTACTAAAAAAGAGGTAATAAAGCAGGGAATCCGTGATTTCCAATTCAATAAAACTCGGATGCTGTTAGAGATACTCCAAACAGCAAAAGTAGCAACAGTAAAAGTAACTGTTGACTCCCAAGTAATAAATTGCTTATTATTATCCATAACTCCTATTATAACTGATGTTCTGTTTCGGATTGCCTATTTTTCTCAAATTTAGGCTCCTCCGTTTTTCTCTCTCCATTGCTGTGCTTTTTTTTGTATTTCTTTTAATTCTTCTGATTCCATTTTTTTGAGGTTGGCTAAAACAAGATTCATTCTTCCTAAATCTTTTAATTGTTGTTGATGACGGGATAAAAAATCCCAATAAAAAAAGTTAAAGGGACAAGCTTTTTCTCCAGTCCTCTGCTTATGTTTATAAACACAACTTTTACAATAATCACTCATTTTGTTGATATAATTAGCGGATGCTGCATAGGGTTTTGAGGCTAATATTCCCCCATCGGCAAACTGTCCCATTCCAATCACATTGGGAACCATAACCCAGTCATAAGCATCAATAAATGCACTGCGAAACCAATCATTAACAGCTTGAGGAGATACCCCAACAATTAAAGCAAAATTGCTCAAAACCATCAATCTTTGAATATGATGAGCATAGCCTGTTTCTTCGACTTGTTGTAGAATTTGTTTTAAACAATTCATATCCGTTTGAGAACTATCCCAATAAAAATCAGGTAACTTTTCTTGATGCTTAAACCAATTTTTCTCTCTATAATCATCATCCATTACTTGATAAATTCCATACATATATTCTCGCCATCCTAATATCTGACGGATTAATCCCTCTACACTGTTTAAAGGATAATCAAACTCATAATAAGCTTGTTCAATCTTTTTAATAACTTCTAACGGTGTCAGTAAACCCAGATTAATATAAGGAGAGATTAAACTATGCCACATGGTATATTCTCCTGTAATCATTGCATCTTGATACGTGCCAAAATTGTTTAAATTATTAGCTAAAAAATGCTCTAAAACTTGTAATGCTTGTGAGCGTGTGACTCCCCATTTAAAAGGTTCAATTTTACCATAAGTTTCGATGTTATAAGATTTAATATCTTTAATCACTTGTTGGGTGATTTCATCGGGTTCAAACCATAACGGTGTTGGGGGATTTAAACTTTTTTTAGGAGGTTTACGATTTTGTTTATCAAAGTTCCATTTTTCCCCAATCGGTTGTTCTCCATCCATTAAGATATTGAATCTTTTTCGTCCTTCTCGATAAAAATCTTCTAGTAATAAGCGTTTACGTGAGTCAGTCCATTGTTTAAATTCTGTTTGACTCCAAAGAAAGTGATTATTAGGAATCAACTTAAATTGACAATCTAAGTTAAAAGTTTGAATAAGGTTTAAAAATGGGCGATCATAAGGAGTTACCAATCTTAATTCTGTTATTTTATTTGTTTTAATCCAATCCTTTAAAGCGGGTTCAAAATTTTGTGCTACTTTATAGGTAACTTGCCAGCCTTGTGAACTTAAGTCTTCAGCAAAATGACGCATCGCTGAGAAAATTAACACTAATTTTTGTTGATGATAATGTCTTTTTTGAATGTGACTAAAAGACTCAATCAAAATAACAGGCGTATCTTTTCTATCATTTTGACAAGTCAGTAAAGCAGCTTGTTTTAAATGTAATTGATCCCCTAAAATCCAAATCCCGATAGTCATAAAAAAAATAATTAGTAATATTAAAAGGGTAACAAAAATTGCCACCCTTAGAGACTGTTTATCAATAGAATCTTAAGACGGTAGGGTGGGTTAGGCGCAGGGTTGATTTTTATGAAAATACAATAACTTATGGTCTGCGCCATAACCCACCATTTTAGGTATGTAGTCTATTATACTTTTTACCCCACACTGTCGGGAGAGCCGTTAATAAACTAATGACAGCAGAAGGCTCGGGAACTGATGGAATTGCTCGTTGTCCCACTGCACGAACAATGTCAACATTCATATCCCAACCAGTTACTGATAATTTTTGATTACTACAAATATAATTCAGTAATATAACCTTTAAAAGCTTCAATTTTTTGTCTCTCTTCATCCGTTAATAAAACATTGGGGTTAAAAATGAGATCCCCTTCTTCAGAAATATCCGCAATAATTCGATTTCTTAAGTCTTCTCCTAACTGTATTGCTGCTGTTTTCCAGAGAGAAACTTGAGGCGGTTCTAAAATATCTAGATGGTGTTGTAGAAAATCTTTTTGATAATTATAGGGTATCCAACCATTGTCAGATTTTAGGGCTTTAATTAATGTATCTGCTAAACTATCAGGGTAGGTTTTTTCTCCTTGACTTTTTAACCATAAAACCCAAGAACAAAATGCGATTAAGGTATTTTCTAAATTGTGAGGACAGTAAACAATAGTTTCTAATAAGTCTTGAGAAAAGTTAACTCCTAAACGTCTCAGTCCCCATTTATATTTGTCGAAAATTTCAACAACAGTATCATCAATATATTCGTAATAGACGGCTTTTCTTAAATCAATCATGCCTCTATATTGATAACAGTGTATTTAACATGGCTGTACATAATGCACCTCATTAATAAAAATTCGGTTGAGTTCAAGAACACTAAACTCAACCTACTATTAAAAAGAATTTTATTGACTAAGCCAACCATTAGATGGTTAACCTATTAAATATCCCCCAAGATGAATAATTTTATCTATTAACCCAGTTCCCCCTTTAATTTGTTCTGCTTCTTCGGGTGTTAAGTGTTTTTCTCTGCGGGTAATTGCATCATTCACAGCATCACCGATTAAGTTGGTGATTTCAATTTGATTTTCTTGGTTTTGTTTTTTCAACATTTGCTTTTTGACCTCATAATAATTTTAATGTTTTGGTGGTTTGGCTACTTCACGAATTAACTCAGTGGTAGCGTAGTTATCTGTAACTACCTGAGGACATCGATAACAGGCAGATTTTCCTTCCTGTAACCACCAACGGCAATCTTTACGAATAGCGCAAGCTGGTAAATTGTCCTTTACCACTGGTAATTTATCAACGACTCGTTGTACTAATGTACATTTTGTCCCATTAAAGTGCTGGCACTGACTTTCTACACAAGTCGCAGCCGTTCTAAATACCTCTGTGGGAGTTACCGGTTTAGCTAACTCTAGCAATTCTTCTGTTACGGGTTGGGACTTTTTTAGATAAGTAACATTAGGGTTGTCCAATGTACCTCTGACGACCCCAAAAACCACGCTGTTATCCCATTCTGGTCTAGCACTTGGACAAAGAGGCATTTTATCCTTAGTTATTTTGTCCATAATTAAGAACCTTACTAATGAGTAATAATAATAGGTGGAAAAAGACGACCACCGAAAATTGCAACTTTTTCTCCACCCTTAATTTTTTCTGCTTCTTCAGGGGTAAGACTTTGTTCTCTACGAGCAATTGCATTTTCTATTGCATCATCCATTAAGCTCGTAATTTCAATTTTATGGTTGTTTCTGTGGTTTCTTGGCATTGGTTTCTCCTGTTAAAAATAATTAATGGATAAGTCGTTTAATTGATTTTGTGTGTGATCTTTATTAAGAAGTTACAAAAGGGAGGATCTAAACTTTAGTCGTCAAAAGTCTGGACGAGCTTAATATTATTAAGCTCGTACTAAAATTATTTTGACGACAAAGAATTAAAATTCAAATACTCTTAAAATGGATTATCCGTCTCCATCTTTGCAACAGCAGTTAACAGTTACATTGACAGTTTGTTCATTTTTACTACCACCAAATACTTTCCTTAGAAAATCTCCAAATTTACCTCCTCCCTGTATGAATTGTAATTCTTTCTGTTCTAAAGTAATAATGTCTTGAGACTTTACTCGATTCAAATTATTAATAGCAATACGAGACATAATTCAACACTCCTTACCTGATTTTGGTTTCAAAGGAAAAGACTTAACTTTGCTTTTCTTGTTTAGAAGATAGCAAGTCTTAATTATTAGCGTCAATAGTAAAAATCATTCTAATTAATAATAATTAAAACAATTATTTCTCTAAAATTTAAACTTTTAATAAACTAATTTGATCATCAATATCATCTCACAAGGTACAACCGTATAATGATTTACAATCTTTCTTGAGATTTTATAAAATTTAGTGGCAGGGTAAAAGAATAAACTGCACTAATTATTTCTTTTTAAAGGAAAAATATGTAAAGAGGGTCTAAGTTGACTCTGCTTCCGAAACAATCTCTAAAACACCTAACCTAAAAACAAAGATTGCTTCGGTAGGATAATGACAAAAAATCAAACGATAGTAGTTATTCACTTCCCTCGCAATGACAATCAAAAAATAAGGATTCACTGTTAAGATAAACTCCAGTCTAGAAAAACATCCCTAATACGCAAGCAGCCCCTTTTCAGGTACAATATAAAATGGCAAAAATGCTCATAATAAATTGCCATTGCTCTTATCAGCAATTCCATCAATAACGATTTAACAGTATATTTGGGAAGGTCGCTCCATGATTCACGATATCTTCATGCCTGCATTAAGTTCTACCATGACCGAGGGAAAAATTGTCTCTTGGGTTAAGTCTCCAGGGGATAAAGTCGCCAAAGGGGAAACGGTGGTGGTTGTAGAATCGGATAAAGCAGATATGGATGTGGAATCTTTCTATGATGGCTATCTCGCTACGATTTTAGTCGAAGCTGGCCAAGAGGCACCAGTGGGAGATGCGATCGCTTTAATTGCAGAAACTCAAGAAGAAATTGCTCAAGCTCAACAAAAAGCCCCTTCTAACTCACCAAAATCCCCTGAACCCGCCCCCCCTCAAAAACAAGAAGTTACTGCCTCTAGCGCACCAGCAACAACGGCTACAGCTACCGTGTCGGCTCCCCCTTCAACCAACGGAAAAAGTAACCGCATTGTGGCTTCCCCCAGAGCGAAAAAATTGGCCAAACAATTAGGCATTGCCCTTAACACCATCGAAGGCAGTGGTCCTTACGGCAGAATCGTAGCAGAAGATATTGAAAAGGCCGCCGGAAAAACCCCGACACCCCCCGCTATTCCCTCTCAACCCACTTCCCCTATTCCTACCCCTCAAGTGGCTGCTGCCCCTCCTACCCCTACCCCTGTTACCGCAGGAGAAACCGTACCCCTCAATACGTTGCAAAAAGCGGTAGTCCAAAACATGGTGGCCACCCTACAAGTTCCCACCTTCCATGTGGGTTATACCATCACCACCGATGAGTTGGATAAACTGTACAAGAAACTGAAGCCGAAAGGGGTAACCATGACAGCGTTATTAGCGAAAGCAGTGGCTGTCACCCTACAAAAACATCCTATCGTTAATGCTAATTACAGCGATCAAGGGATTCGTTATCCCCAGTCTATCAACATTGCGATCGCGGTTGCTATGCCGGATGGGGGTTTAATTACTCCTGTGTTACGAAATGCAGATAACATCGATATCTATTCCCTATCTCGTACTTGGAAAGATTTAGTGGACAGGGCGCGTTCTAAACAGTTACAACCTGAAGAGTACAATAGTGGCACATTTACCTTATCTAATTTAGGGATGTTTGGGGTTGATCGGTTTGATGCTATTTTACCCCCCGGACAAGGCTCAATTTTAGCCATCGGTGCATCCAGTCCCCAAGTGGTAGCCACTGCTGACGGGTTATTCGGGGTTAAACGTCAAATGGCGGTTAATATTACTTGTGATCATCGTGTCATTTATGGTTCTCACGCTGCTGCTTTCTTACAAGAATTTGCTAACTTGTTAGAAACGGATGTTCAGTCTTTAACTATGTAAATAGAGTGCGACTCTCTGGAGAATGGGGAAAAACAGAAAAAGCCTGATTTTTCCCCACTCCTTAACCTTATTACCTAAGCTATTCAACAAAAAATATTATGAAATTAAGCCGTAGTTTAACCCTAATATTTTTAGTTCTTCTCTTTTTATTAGTTTCTATTAATTCTGCTAGTGCTTTTTGTGGTTTTTATGTAGCAAAAGCGGATAGTGATCTCTATAACCAAGCGTCTCAAGTGGTCATTGCTAGGGATGGCAAACGGACTGTTTTAACCATGGCCAATGATTACCAAGGGGAGGTTAATGATTTTGCAATGGTAGTTCCGGTTCCAGTTGTTTTAAAAGAAGAACAAGTTAAAGTCGGAGAACCGGAAATTATTGAAAGATTGGATGGGTTTAGTGCGCCGAGATTGGTAGAATATTTTGATGAAGACCCTTGTCGTCGTGCTTATCTTCAGGAGGAATCTTTTAGAATGCCGGCTGCATCTCAAGCAGACTCAGAAATGAAAACGAGTCGCCAAAATGCGTTAGGGGTAACCGTTGAAGAAGAGTTTACAGTAGGAGAATACGATATCGTTATCCTCAGTGCAAAAGAGTCCAATGGGTTAGAAATTTGGTTACAGGAAAATGGCTATAAAATACCCGATGGTGCTAGGGAAATTTTACGCCCTTATATTCAACAAAATCTTAAATTTTTTGTCGCGAAAGTTAATTTAACAGAATACGAAAATACCGGGTTTAAATCCCTTCGTCCGTTGATGATGGCTTATGAATCTCCTAAATTTATGTTACCTATTCGTTTAGGAATGTTAAATGCTCAAGGAGAACAGGATTTAATTGTTTACTTGTTATCTCCTCAAGGGCAAATCGAATTAACCAATTATCGGACGGTAAAAGTTCCTTCTGATCTAGAAATTCCTGAGTTTGTACAAGAAGAATTTGCCCCATTTTATAAAGCCATGTTTACGAAAAGCTATGAACGAAATGGGAAGAAAGTCGCGTTTATAGAATATGCTTGGAATATGGCTAATTGTGACCCTTGTTCAGCACAACCATTAAACAGAGAAGAGTTAAAAAAAGCGGGGGTATTTTGGTTAGATAATAGTGGGGGTCGTGGGAGGTTTAATAATGTGTTTATTACCCGTCTTCATGTTCGCTATCAACGGGATAATTTCCCTGAAGATTTGAAGTTTCAAGAAACAGCCAATAATCAGCTTTTCCAAGGACGATATATTATTCGTCATCCCTTTCGAGAAAAACGGGACTGTGATGCAGCAGATAGTTATTATAAATCGGTTAAAGAAAGACAAGAAAAAGAAGCCGTTACTTTATCTCGCTTAACCGGATGGAACATTTATGATATTCGTAAAAAGATTAATTTTGTTGAGTTTAAGGATGTTCCTTGGTGGCGATCAATTTTTTAATTTTAATCGTTATTTTGGGTTAAAAACATTTAGCAGGTAAAACAATGTCAAGACAAAATAAAGTTGTGGTGGTGGGTGCCGGTTGGGCAGGTTTAGGGGCAACTTATCACTTAGCCAAACAAGGGTATGATGTTACTTTATTGGAAGCATCTCCTTATCCTGGGGGGTTAGTTGCGGGTTGGAAAACGGAGGATGGAAAATCCATAGAAGCAGGAATTCATGGCTTTTGGTATCCGTATAAAAATATCTTTCAATTAGTAGAAGAATTGGGGTTAAATCCGTTTACAAATTGGACTTGTTCTTCCCAATATTCTCCAGACGGTTTAGAGGTAGAATCGCCAATTTTTCAAAATGAACCCCTTTTACCTACTCCGTTGGGAACCTTTTTATATACTAAGTTTCAACGTCTTCCTTTAATTGATCGTTTGTCTGCTTTACCCCTCCTGTATAGCTTAATTGATTTTGACAATTCCCCTCAAGCTTGGCAACGATACGATAAAGTAACCGCTAGGGAGTTATTTAAACAGTTTGGGGTATCTTCTCGTCTCTATAAAGATGCGTTTGAACCCATGTTATTAGTGGGTTTATTTGCCCCAGGAGAACAATGCAGCGCAGCCGCAACTTTAGGAATGCTCTATTATTTTATCTTAGCCCATCAACCCAATTTTGATGTGGTTTGGTGTCGGGGAACCGTAGGGGAAATGATTTTTAAACCTTGGGTGGAGAAGATAGAAAGTTTAGGGGGGAAAATTCTAACTAATAAGCGAGTTACTGATATTATTGTTAATAATCAAGGTGTGGCTAAAGGAGTGATTTGTGATCAAGAAATTTTTGCAGCCGATGCGGTTATTTTAGGGGTTAGCATTAGTGGAATTAAAAAAATAGTGAGAGAAAGTAAGGTTTTAAATCAGTATTCAGAATTTTCTAACTTATCAAATTTAGGGGGAATTGATGTTTTAGCTACTCGCTTATGGTTTGATCAAAAAGTTGAGATTCCTTTACCGTCTAACGCTTGTTTTGGTTTCGATAAAACGACAGGATGGACATTTTTTGATCTCAATAATCTTCATGACGAATATAAAGAGTTATCAGGGAGTGTTATCGAAGCAGATTTTTACCACGCCAATCAATTATTAACCATGAATGATGAACAAATTGTTAAAAAAGTTCATCAAGATTTAACCACTTGTATCCCAGGCTTTGCTAATGCTAAAATTGTGGATAGTCGTGTAATTAAAGTCCATCAAGGAGTGACTCATTTTGCCCCGGGTAGCTATCAGTATTTACTCCCTGCAAAATCTCCTATTACTAATTTATACTTAAGTGGAGATTGGGTCATTACGGGTCATGGTTCTTGGTCACAGGAAAAAGCCTATGTGACTGGATTAGAAGCTGCTAATTTAGTTATAGAAACATTGGGAGGAAATCCTGCTAATATTATTCCTGTAGAACCAGATGAACCTCATATTCAGTTAGGACGAGTCATTAACCAAAATTTACGTAAAATAACTAATGATTTAATCCCCCCATTTTGGCTACCCTAGATTAAACAATAAGAGGTTAATTATGTTTGGAAGACAACCCAAAGAAGAAAACTCCCCAGAAAATGTTGAGATTCCTGATATTATGTTTCCTTCAGAAGCCGAACTTGAAGATAGTTCTCAAGATGACACAGAATTAAGCAAAGTCAGTAAAAAAGAACAACCATCAACTTTTAAAGAAAATCCTGAAATTGTTACTATCGTTGAGAAAATTAGTGGTATTGTTTCTCCTTATTTTATCGTTGTAGTAGGACTTATTCTATCCGATGATAATTTCTTGTTGGGACTTCTATTAATTGCTGTGGGAATACTGGCTTTATTGAAAATTTCTTTAACCGATATTGTTGGGTTATTTATCGAAATTAAAGATGGATTAACTTCAGAGGATTAATGACCATTTTTTCTTATTTTTCAGGAAAAACTGCGCCCCTTTCTAATAAGTTAGCTTTTATTTCTGGGGTCATTCCTTCATTATTACCGAATTGACATCCCTTAACTAAAGCCCCACTCAAATTAGTCTGACTTAAGTTAGCATCCTGTAAATTAGCCCCTCTTAAATCAGTCCCAATTAAATTAGCTAAGGCAAGACTACTACGATAAAAATCCCCTTGCTGTAAGTTGGCATTGCCTAAATAAGCTCCACTTAAATCAGCACCACTAAACCTAGCGTAGTTTAACACAGCTTCACTCAAATCAGCATCGGTTAAATTAGCCCCTCGAAAATTACTGTGAGTTAAATTAGCTCCACTTAACTCAATTGCACTTAATTCAGTTGCTAAAAAATTGCCTCCTGCTAAGTCAATTTGAGGGTCTAATTCTGCAATTTTAGCTAATTCTAATAAATTGTTTGTTTTAATATCATAAAGGCTATCAATTAACTGATGTAATTGGGCTAAGTGTTCCGGTTTAATATGGGTGGTTGGGCTATCTATTTTTTTGACTTCTCCTGATAGATTAGAGGCTAATTTGATCATGGAAATTTCAGGAGATAGTCTTTCTTTGCACAAAAATTGAGCCAATTTTCTTTCTAAAATACTATGTTTATTGGGATGGATATCATGTCGCCATAATCCTGTTACGTCGGTGATAGAAATATCGGCTAAATTGACTTGATAAGAGACAGTCACTTCAACCGATTCTTGAGTAGGTTTAATGGTAGCTAAGGGGGATAAATGGTCAATCTTAACTGTAGATTGTCCCGTTTGGGCAATTAAATGCCAGATGACACTATTATCATAAGATTCTATTAATTTAAACGGAAGATCACTATTTAGCTGCGGTTCAATAATCTTCCCTTGTTCTACCATCAAGCTAAGTTTACCCCCTTTGATACCAAAGGTTATTTGACCATTGAGTAACGACTTTTCTTGTTCATTAAAGTGCATATTTAAGTCGAGACTAAATTCCCCCTGAGATGTTACTGATAACTTAGGGGTGACTTGCAAGAAAACGCACTTCGGATAAGGATTATAAGCGGTGTGGAGGTGGAGAGATGGATAGGATTCCGACATGGTTGAATAGTGATCAATTCCTACTTAGAATCATAGCATTAAAAACAACCGAAATCATGATTAATTATTAATTGTTAACCTTTTTTCTTTATAGTCTTTTCCAATGAACTTGATTGCGTTCTTTATCCCAATTCCATCGTAATAAGTGAGCGGGTTGAACCGAAAAAAATCCAGGTAAATTCATCACTTTTCTGGGAGATTCTGTGGCTAAAGCAATGGCATTTCCCAAGGGACATAATTGCCATTCAACTAAGTTTTTAACTCCCACTAATAAAGGCAATGTTGTTCCTGCTAAAGTGCCGTTAGCTAGTCTTGCTGTTCCTTTTTTAACTTCAATTTGTCGATCATCCCAAGGATAAACCCCATCCCCTAAACCAATGGGAGATAAAGCATCACTAACCAAGAACACACCTCTTTCATAAAGACTGCCTCTTAATAATAATTCAATCATGGTGGGACAGACATGATTTCCATCAGCAATTAAGCCACAATAAACATCAGGATTAATCATTGCTTCTCCCAATAATCCCGGTTGACGATGATGTAAAGGTGGCATGGCATTAAAGGCATGAGTCACCATTGAAGCACCCATTTCAAAGGCTTTTCTTGCCTGTTTGGCATTGGCTTGGGAATGACCTAAACTAGCAATAATTCCCCGCGAAGATAGATAGGGAATAACCTCATCCGTAATATCTAATTCCGGTGCTAAAGTGATAATTTTAACGATAGATTCATAACCTTCTAATAACCATTCGATGGCTTCAACAGAAGGGGTTAAAAGGTATTGAGACGGATGCGCCCCTCTTTTTTCATGGTTTAAAAATGGTCCTTCTAAATGCACGCCTAAGACTTTTGCCGTTTCCAGTTCTTCTTCTTTTTGTATCTTCATAAATCGCTCAAAAATAGAGAGCGATCGCTGTATATTTTCTACAGATGTTGTCACTAAGGTGGGTAAAAAACAATCAATGCCTTCTTGCCATAAAAATTCACAAATTTGGTGTAATTTAGGTATATCTTTTTCTTGGATTTCTGGAAAGGCTAATCCTAACCCACCGTTAATTTGTAAATCTACACCTCCCAAGGAAATCCAATCCCCTTGAGCATCGTATATTTTTTCTCCTTTCTGAGTTGAATGAGTTACTCCCATTGAGCGGATATCTTCAATCAATCCTTGCCCATCGATCAGGATTTTTTGCTGCTCTTGATACCCGGGTAATTTAGCATTGATAATGGTAATATCTTTTAACATTTTTTACTCAAAATAATGGCTATTTTTATTGACACTTAATCAAAATAATGAGAAAATATTTACCATAATGGGAATTATGAAATAATTTCTATTGAAATGATATCATAAAATAGCTGTTTATTCTACTGATTTAATCTTCATGACCTCTTCTTCTCCTGTTATCGGTATTATTATGGGTAGCGACTCGGACTTACCCACTATGGAAAAAGCGGTCGCCGTTTGTCAGCAGTTTGAAGTGGGATGGGAAGTCGCTATTGTATCGGCACATCGCACTCCCGAAAGAATGTTTAACTACGCTCAAACTGCCCATGAACGGGGTTTAAAGGTAATTATTGCTGGTGCAGGAGGAGCAGCCCATCTTCCGGGGATGGTGGCTTCTTTGACCCCTTTACCCGTCATTGGGGTTCCCGTTGCCACTCGTCACCTACAGGGGGTAGATTCTCTCTACTCCATTGTACAAATGCCTAGAGGTATTCCTGTCGCAACGGTAGCCATTGGTAACGCGCAAAATGCAGGATTGTTAGCTATTCAAATGTTAGCATCTCACGACGAAACATTACTGAAAAAAGTCCAAACCTATCGACAAGAATTAGCACAAATGGTGTTAGATAAACAAGAAAACCTCGATAAATTGGGTTATGAATCTTATTTGCGTTCAATTGAATAAGAATGATTCTCCATTAACAGAAAACAGCATTATTACGGATCAATTATTTTATTTTGTTTCCATATTTTAGTTAATCTTACTAATTTTCTTAGCAATTTTTGATGATCTGATGCTAAGTTTCCAAGGTTATTAAGGAATACTAGGAGTAAGACTAAATAAGATTTTAAACATGGTGAGTACAACTTTTAACCGCCTTACTCCTAGAGGTTCTCAAGATTCTCTTATCTATCAGAGTTTTCTTCCTCACTGTTCTGTTTATAGCAAAGTTAAACGTTTCATTGATATCTTAGGCGCAATAATAGGATTGTTGCTTACCCTTATTCTTGTTATTCCTATTTTTATTGCTATGCAATGGGATGACCCCGGTCCTATTTTATATAGTCAGATACGTTGTGGTTTACAGGGAAAACCGTTTCGTATTTGGAAGTTTCGTTCTATGATTATTAATGCAGATCAACAACAGCATCTGATTAAAAATGAAGCAAAGGGTCATTTTTTTAAGAATAATAAAGATCCCAGAGTAACTAATATTGGCTACTTTTTACGCCGTAGTAGTTTGGATGAATTTCCTCAATTTTGGAATGTGTTGATGGGAGATATGAGTTTAGTGGGTACTCGTCCTCCTACCCTTGATGAAGTGACACAATATAATGCTTATCATTGGCAAAGATTAGCGGTTAAACCAGGGTTAACAGGGGAATGGCAAGTGAACGGACGGTCTACTATTACTAATTTTGAAGAGGTGGTTAAACTGGATCTCAACTATCAGAAAAAATGGTCAATTTTATACGATTTACAACTAATTTTTAAAACAATTTTTGTAGTTCTTAGTCGTAAAGGTGCTTATTAATAATTAGTGATATATAAAATAAAGTAAACTGTCATTGCGAGGAGGCAAAATCTTGACTAAAGAAAAGGTTTGAGACTTAATTCAGCCTCCGAAGCAATCTCTATTTTTCTATTTTTTATCCAGATACTTGATTAACGATCGCTTTCTTGTTTAACCCAATACCAAGCGGTTAAACAACCAACAAACAAACCAATACATAACAACATTAAAGTCCAAGAATAGGGACTAGGAATATGGGTATCTATCCACACACCAATGGCAATACCAATAAGGGTAGGGATGACTACTGACCACCCTACCATACCAAACATTCCTATGACAAACCAAATCGTTTTTTTATTCTGTCTAGCTTTAATTTTACGAGATGCTTTTTTATTGATTTGGGTATAAAATTGATTGTCATGTTTCTTTTTTTGTTGTTCAGTCACTTTAAATTCATTCATCGCCTTTTCCTCCCTTTTATCTCTATTATTACTTTATTGAGCATAAAAAGGTTGAAAATGCAACCAAAGTTTACGTTTTTATACCTTAATTTATATTAAGTTTTTTGAAAAATTTACGATTGTAATAAGGGGAAAAAATGACCAACTGGACCGGTTCCTTTCCCAATCTCTAACCCATATTTTAAGGCTGTGGTGACATATGCTTTGGCTTGTTTTACTGCTATCAATGGCTCTTTTCCTAGCGTTAAATTAGCAGTAATGGCTGCGGATAAGGTACAACCAGTCCCATGTGTATGTTTTGTCTTTACAGTTTTTGTGGTTAAAATCTCCCAATTTTCACCATCAAACCAAACGTCAATTCCCTGTAAATTATCCGTCATTCCTCCCCCTTTTACTAAGACAAATTTTGCCCCTAAATCATAAATAATTTGTGCCGCTTTTTTCATATCTTCCAGAGAATGAATAGATAAATTGCTTAAAATTTGTGCTTCGTAACGATTGGGTGTTAGGATCAAAGCCTGAGGAATTAAATGGGTTTTTAAAGAGGCGATCGCTCGATCATCAATTAATTTAACGCCTGTGCGAGAAACCATGACCGGATCAACCACAACTTTCTCTAATTTCCATTGTTTAAGTTGTTGAGAAACCGTTAAAATAATCTCTTCATTGAATAACATTCCTGTCTTAACTGCTTGCACCTTAATATCGCTCATAATGGCTTCAATTTGAGCATTTACCATGTCTGAATTAATCTTTTGAACTTGATTAACCCCAAGGGTATTTTGAGCCGTAATACAAGTAATAACACTGGTTCCATGAACACAATGAAAAGCAAAAGTTTTTAAGTCAGCTTGAATACCTGCTGCTCCTCCACTATCAGATCCAGCGATGGTTAAAGCAATGTTAGAAAAGCTCATTCTTCATTGATAATAATTACCTTGACTATGATAACAGTTTTTACTAAATTAATAATTCTTGAGAGCAATAATGGGATCTAGTTTTGCTGCTTGTTGAGCAGGAAAAACACCAAAAAATAAACCCACACTACCAGAAATACTAACAGAAATAATCACAGATGGAATAGAGATGCTTGTTGCCAAAGAGAAGAAAAGATCAGCAATAATTACCCCACTCAAACCAACAGTAATGCCGATAATACTGCCACAGGTTGCTAACAAAATAGACTCTAAGACAAATTGTCCTAAAATGTCTTTTGGGGAGGCTCCTAATGCTTTTCTGAGTCCAATTTCTTCCGTTCTTTCTTTCACAGAAACCAACATAATATTCATAATTCCTATACCACCCACCAATAAAGAAATAATAGCGATCGCTCCTAACATTTGCTTTAATCCCGCGTTAGTTTTTTTTGCCATATTGAGGAGAGAATTTTGAGAAAAAATCTTAATATCGTTTTCTCGAGTCGTTCCATGACGTAATAACATTAAATTTTGAACTTGAAACTTAACCGTATCTACACTCTGTTGATCTTTTGCTAGTAAAGCAATCGTATTTAATGAGATACCATAGGGAGAATTCCCGCCTCTTAATTGATGTTGAGCAGTGGTAATAGGAACAACCACTTTATTATCTTGATTCGAGTCAAATAAAGAGCCTTTCTTAGCTAATGTACCAATCACTTCAAAGCTGTTATTTTTAATTCTAATTTGTTGACCAATGGGATTTTTATTCTTAAATAATTTTTCAGTAATTTCTGCTCCTAAAACGACAACCCGTTTATTTCGTCGTACATCAATATTATTGATAAAACGGCCTTGTTCTATTTCATAATATCTGACGGTAAGATAGTCAGGGGTTGTGCCAATAATAGAATTATTGAGAACTTTATCTTGATAACTAATTAATTGATTGATATGAATTTCTGGCGAAATATGAGTTAAATCAGGGATTAATGTCTCCATCGCTTCTGCGTCTTCGAGGAGAAGAGGTTTAGATTCTGATGATAATGTTCGGCTCACACGAGTCGATGATAAACCAACGAATAAAACATTGGGTCCTAATGCTTGAAATTGTTCTGCAGTTGCTTGTCTGGCCCCTTCGCCCACTGCAACCATGCTAATAACAGAAGCATTACCAATCATAATCCCTAACATGGTTAAACTACTACGCAGTTTATGGGACAAAAGGGAAGATGTGGCCATTTTAAGATGATCTGAAAGTCTCATAATCGTTATATCTGATTGTTATGTCATTCAGTATATAGGACTGTTGTTCAATTCTAAGACTGATAACGCACGATATAGGTTACATTAACGGTATCATTTGCATCAATAGTTACTAGAAATTCGGTTTTACCGAACTTAGCGTGTAAAATTAAGCAGTAAAATGCCAAGTTAGGAAACTCAGTAGATCGCAAAGTCCCTTCGAGAGAGGGAAAATTTGTCCCTGCGGTGCGGCAGCACTCGCGGAGCGAGACCGCCAATTAAGGGAAAGAAAAGCTATAAAACTTATTATACCATGTCCAGTAAACCAGGAAAAATTGTTACCTTTGAACAATGGAATTGTTGGTCGATATAGAAAAGGAAAAAGAGGCAAAAATGGAGTCGAATATTTAGTCTATGTCCTTCATAAAGTCAAAACCAGTTTATCACATATTCGAGAAAGTTACCGTCGGCGTTTTGGGGTTGAAAGTAGCTATCGACTAAAAAATTCTTGTCGGATTAGGACGACGACTAAAACCCCTATTATCAGGCTTCTATTTGTTGGTATTTCTTTTCTTCTTGTCAATATTTGGGTTAACTTTCTTTGGCGAAAAGTTAGTCAACCTAGACAGGGAGGACGGTTAATTTACCGTGATAAGTTTCCTTTAAAACAGATGCTCTCTTTTTTACGCCAAGCTGTTGACCAAATTTTTGGCACAGTCAAAGATGTTTATATTCCCATCAATGATATTTTACCTTTTCCTTCTCCTGCTACATAATTAAAACTTATGATTTTTGGTGGCGATCGCTTGTCTCAAACCGACTTTGTGATCTACTGAGAATATGTCATTGCGAGGAACGAGGAATCTCTGTAACGTCCTAACCACAGTGAAAAGAAGCAATCTCTATGTCTATGGTAGATTGCTTCGGGGTATTTTTAGTAACAATCAAAGCTTACTGTTTATGTTACCCCTCGCAATGACTATTTAGTGCATTAAGGTAGGGTGGGTTAGACGGCTATAATTCAGGTTATTACAGGAAGATAACAATCCGTCGTAACCCACCATTTTAGTTGAACCAGAAAAATAGAGATTGCTTTGGGGGATAATGGCAAAAAATTAGGCTATGGTAGTGCTGCACCCCTCGCAATGACAATCAACAAATAAGGATTCAGTATGAAGTTGTTATGATTCAGCGAAACGATACAGTAACCAACCGCCCATCCCTAACCCCAGAAGATTAGGTAACCAACCCGCTAAGACTGGGGAAATTAAGCCCATTAGACCCAAACTCCCAATCAAAAAGCCCAATAAATAATAACTAAAAATAATCACCACACTTAAGCCAAAACCCGTTGCCCGACTCATTTGTTGAGGGGTTGACCCCAACGCCGAACCAATGACTCCAAACACGACACAAATAAAAGGAAAAGCCAATTTTTGTTGAATTCTTACCTGAAACATCCTTAACTTTTTATCATCTCCCATCATCTTTAAAATTTTCATATATTGCCTAGCCTGAATAATATTCATTTCGTAGGGATCACGGCCTTGTAGGGCAAATTCAAAAGCTGCTTTCGTTAAAGGTAATTGTCGGTGTTCAAACGGGTAAGCTTCTTTATAAGAGGCATCAGGGGCTAATTGATAAATGGTTCCGTTGAAAAAATCCCAAGTTTCTTCCTGGCCATTCCAGGTAGCTGAATCTGACACCACAATACGATTTAATCGTTCTTCTAACCACTCTAAAACCGTTAAAGTTTTCAGATTTTGACCATCAAATTGTTCGGCAAAAAATAAATGTTTTAATCGCTTTTCTTTGTCTCCATTTGGTAACACCACCTGTTCATAATCAGGGTAAAAAATGTCTTTATTCTGCCAATAGGGATGTTCTTCTTGTAAATATTCGACTAAAATTGCTGTCGCGCGATAATTAGCCGCCGGAACGACTAATTCACTCACCAAAAACGTCACCCCGGTAACCACCAAACTCATCACTACCGCCGGAATAATGAGACGATATAGACTGACCCCACAGCCTCGAAACGCAATTAATTCGCTGTCACTACTCAACCGTCCATAGGTTAATAAGGTGCTTAACATCACCGAAATAGGCAAAGCATAGGCGGTAAACTCTGGCACCTTCAACAGTAAGATTTCTGAGGCTTGTATTAAAGGCAAATTAGCATCTACCACCTTATCCGCCAAATCTGATAAGTAACCAATAGCAACCCCCAACACAGACACTAAACCCACAGAAAACAGTAACGGGCCAATCAATTGTGAGGCAATATAACGATCCATCAAGGATAAAGACCAACCACCCCACCGCAATCTTAGAAAGCGACCGAAGTAGTTATTGACTTTCATGGGCATGGGTTTTCGGGGCATCATTCATAATGTTACTGACGGATAGGGAAAAGGTGAGTTGCACAAGTTATTCAGTTAACTTAATCGCTAGATTTTTTCTCCTTGTTTACGTTACAATTTGTAACAATAGTAACTCCTTTTAGATTGTAATCATAATGGTAACCAAAACAGCTCTGATTACTGGCGCATCTTCAGGTATTGGACAAGCATTTGCTGAAGAATTAGCCACTTGTCATACTCATCTCATTTTAGTTGCCCGCTCTCACGATAAACTCTATAGATTAGCTAAACAGTTACAGGAAAAGACATCTATCCATGTTGAGGTCATTGTACAGGATCTAACCGAACCTCAGGCGGCGCAAAAAGTCTATGATCGGGTTCAAGATAAGGGATTATCGGTGGATTTATTGATTAATAACGCTGGTTTCGGGGATTATGGACCGTTTGCTGAACGGGACTTATCTCGACAGTTAGAAATGATTCAACTCAATGTAACGGTTTTGGTGGAGTTAACCCATTTATTTTTATCTGAGATGCAGCAACGAGGGGAAGGCAGTATTATAAATGTGGCTTCTCTGGCTGGTTTTCAAGCGTTACCCTATTTATCAACCTACTCAGCCACAAAAGCGTTTGTTTTGAGTTTTACAGAAGCGTTATGGGCAGAAAATAAGGATAAAGGGATTAAATGTTTAGCGTTATGTCCAGGACCGACGGAATCAAATTTCTTTGAAGCAGCCCGGTTTCCTCAGAGTTTTGAGAATAAGAATAATAGCAGTTTAACCTCAGCAGAAGAGGTGGTTCGGGATGCCCTTAACGCTTTAGATAATCATAAATCCAACGTAGTAACAGGGAAAATTATGAATAATCTTATTGTGAATGCGTCTCGTTTATTTCCTCGAGAATTTTTACTGAATGCCATAGAAAAACAATTTAAACCTAATTAAAAGTTTTTAGCTGTATTGGTTAAAGGATCAAATTCCCATCGTTGTTTGTAGTTAGTTCGGCCATAAAGGTTAAAACTAACAACCGGTTCTTCTCCAATGACCTCAATAGAATGAATAGCTGAAGGAGTAAAACAAATAATATCCCCAGAAGAAATGTGTTGTTCTCCTACCTTTTCAATCTGGTCAGAAGTTGGTGTCTGAGATTTTCGTCGCCAAAACGTATTTTTTTCGACTCCATCTATCACTGCTACCATTCCCCAGGTTCCATGATTGTGAATCTTAGACACTTGTCCGGGTAGCCAAGCAACCATTTGTATCGTAAGGTCAAAATTTAATTCATCGTACAAGTTGACCACAGACCATCCTTGTTGAGCATTGGGCCATCGATATTCTCCCTGTATCCAATAAGAGCTAGTCAATAAACGGCGGACTAACGGACGAACTCTCAAGAGAATTTGCTCTTCATCTTGAGTTTGTTCTAAAATATCCTCTAAATCTGTTAAAAATCGATAAAGCCGATAGGTCTTATCTGTCCATTCCCAATCATCAGATAACTGACATTGTTCGCATAAACCATCTTCCCTAACTAACCAGTCTTGGTAATTCATCGAAAATTCTCAGGCAATTTTTAGACTATTTTAAGGGAATTCTTTTACAATGATCAGCAAATATCTAGCTATAAGATAGTTGAGAGGAATTTAATCATGAAACTAAAATATGTAACACTCTTAGCAACAACGTCTCTATTAAGTTTGGGGATGGTTGTCGGTTGTGGTACCCCTTGTGCTGGTAAAACCGATCCCTGTGCTGGGAAAGCGGAATCAGTAGAAAGTGATCCTTGTGCTGGAAAAGCTGACCCCTGTGCCAGTAAAGCTGATCCCTGTGCTGGACAATAGTCAAAAGGAGGCAGGAGTTGAAAGGCAGAAGGCAGCAGGTTTCTTGTTTGGTGGGAGCTTGTACTCTCACCAAACCCTTTCCGTCTTAAAAGACGGGGCTTGTACCATGAGGGGGGAAGGGATGAAGGATATTCCTCCTACCCCCTGCCTCCTGCCGTTAACGTGGCAGAAGCCTTGGTCAAGAAACTTAAGAAAAGAACATAAGCATATCTTAAAGCAACGCTGTACATTCTAAAATTAACTTTTGATTGATTAAAGCATGGGGTTGAATCTCTAAAGCTTGACGAAAAGCGGCGATCGCCTCTCGGTAGTCTCCCAACGCTAATAAGCAGAGTCCTAAACCATGTAAAGCCCCAAAATGGTAGGGGATTAATTGAATAACTTTTTGACAATCTTGTTTGGATTGTTCGTATTTTTCTTGAGCAAAATAAAGGACAGCCCTTCGATTCCAAGCTTCAGCAAAATCAGGATAATTGTTGATTGTTTCTGTTAAAATTTCTTCGGATTTTTGAAAATTCCCTATTTCTAAAAAAAATTGCGATCGCTTTAATAATTCCCGACCCATTTCTCCTTTTTGGGCAAACCATAGTTGCCATAGTTCAGAGGTAGCCCTTTGTCGGGCTACTTCATCGGTTTCTTTTAAGTCTTGTAATAGCTGGGTAATTTTTGAAGACTTCACGATCTTAATTTAGGGATGATTCAATGTTTTTTATCGTTCAATGGACTAATTTATGACTGGTTATCCTTTTGATTATCTGATTCTACATCAGGGATATAATCGGGCTTTTCTGCATTTTCCCAGCCAGCCGGACGTTTGGAATTATACCAAGCAATGGAACCAATGGTGACGGCAGCAATGAAACCGACGACATAGACGATAACAAAATAGGTAGGGAATTGTCCGGCAGTTGCTACTAATAAGTTCATTTTTTTCAGCTTCTTTTATTGAGTTTCTCTCATTTTACCAAAGATTGTGATCCGATTCAAAATATAAGGACTAATTAGTTACTTTGCACTTAAATTTGACAGTTATTCAATTGATGAATCAATACGGTTAACCACCCTGTAAACCCCCAAAACTGCATTCCTAACATGGGTAAATGACCTTGAGGGGCCCAAAGGTTAAAATTGAGGTCTTTGTAAGATAACCAATTCTTATTTTGTCTCCAGCCTACTTTTTGGGCAAAATCACGCCAAATTTTAGCGTCATATTCTTGATTTCCTCCTAAGTTTTGATAGAGTTTTTTCTGTACTGAAAAGCCAAAGCGTCCATTACTTCCTTCGTACCAAAGTTGATTAATAATTTTCAACTCATGACAGGGTAAATTCTCAACATGATGTTTATCTAACCATCCTGCTTGTTCTCGATCGCTGATTCTTAAGATAATTTTTGCGGTTTCTTGATCCGCTTCTTTTAAATTCCCTGTACTCAAAAATTCTTCTAATTTTTTGTAATTAACTGTTGAAGCAGAACTTGAAACTATTTTTGAGACATTCTGCGCCGTTTTGGTTTCTTTTTTCGATTTAATTGTTGTATCTTTTTGATGGTTTGTGTACAAAGATTGAGAAGCTGTCGCTGCCGCTAATTGCTCTTGTCTAGCAGTATTCAGCTTCACTTGTCGCGAGTGTCTCCAATGAACTTTTCGATTAACTTTTACTGTTTTTTCTGTTAAGAGTTGGAGCCATTCTTGAATCGACTGAGGCCGTTTTTCTGGACGTAATTCCATCCCTTGGAGAATAGCAACATTAACAGGATCACTGATGTCAGAATTATGCTGTTTTGGAGGAATGAGAGTAGCTCCTTGTTGACGAAAGGGGGCAGGGAAGGGCAACTGTAAGGTAAGAACATAGTATAAAGTGGCTGCTAAAGCATAAACATCTGTGTAAGCTCCTCGTTTAGCTGTTAATTCGTATTGTTCTAAAGGAGCGAAAGATTCGGTGCGAGAATTGGTGTGAGTTTGAATTTTATCTTGTACAAATTCTCTAGCTAAACCAAAGTCAATTAAAATCGCTTGCATATCCCGTTTACGAAGCATAATATTACCGGGTTTAACGTCACGATGAATAAATCCTTGTTCATGAATATAGGTTAAAGCTGAGCCAATTTGTTGAATATAATTTAGTGCTTCTTCTTCACTGATACCATTTTTATAATTAACATATTGTCGAATGGTTCCTCCTGCAATATAATCCATAACCATACACCAAAGTTGTCCTTCTTGGCAAACGTTATGGACTTTAATCACATGGGTATGATTACATTTTGCTAGACAAAATGCTTCTTGAATAAACCGTTCTTGATGTTTACTAAAATCAGGTTCATTTTGAATAATAGCGTTAAGGGTTTTAATGGCAACTGGATGGCCTTGAGGATATTCTTTGGCACGATAGGTAATACCTGACCCTCCATATCCCAAAACTTTATTAATTTCATAGCGACCACTTTGTAATCTTGTGCCAGGTTTCCAGTTGCTCATAATCGTGTATAGGAGGATAGACAAAAAAGAGGATAACTATAATTAGTATTCCCAAAATGATGGCCAAATCTTCACCTACTGGTTGTGGGGAGGGTGGGGAGGGTGGGGTGACGGGGAGATGGGGTGACGGGGAGATGGGGTGACGGGGTGATGGGGAGATGGGAAGGTGGGGTGACGGGGAGATGGGGTGACTGGGTAATAGGGGAATATATATCAATCACTTCTCCTAGTCTCCCCCTGCTTCCCCTGCTTCCCCTGCTTCCCCTGCTTCCCCTGCTTCCCCTGCTCCCCCTGCTTCCCCTGCTTCCCCTGCTTCCCCTGCTCCCCCTGCTTCCCCTGCTTCCCCTGCTTCCCCTGCTTCCCCTGCTTCCCCTGCTCCCCCTGCTCCCCTAAAATCTCCACTGGCAATTTAGATGCTCAACCACTCATCCCATCCTTATTATCTAAAACAAGGTAAAACCCAAGATAAAGCCAGACTGTTGAAATTTATGGAACTCACCTATGAAGAGTTATTTCCTGAACAGTCTAATTTTGAGCATTTAAGTACAACGATTGAACAATATTTATCCTCAAAAACGCCCCTGTGGTGGATCGAATATCAACCGAACCATGAAACAAAATCAGACATCGTGGCTGGTTTATGGATGGGAACTGGGGTTGATCAAGTAAATGGCGATCGCTACGGACACATTTTCTTAATCTATGTTAAACCCAATCATCGTCGTCAAGGGTTAGCCACCGCTTTGATCCAACAAGGACAACAATGGGTGCAAGAGCAAGGTTATCATCAAATGGGACTCCAGGTATTTGAACGTAACCAAGCGGCTCGAAACCTTTATAATAAATTAGGATTTTCCCCTCAATCTTATTTAATGTTTAAATCTTGGGATATGAAGGAGTAAGCAGACTTATTAACCATTTCCTAACCTTACCATTATTAATCAACTGACTGATTTATTCTAAAATTCGTTATCATGCTTTAACAAGTCTACAACTGTGAGAAGTGAGACGGAAATGAATAAACACCAAACTTTAAACGCCAAATCCTCTTTAAGAAACACCCTGCTTAAACAAAGTATCAGCTTGGTTGGTGGACTGGGTATTTTAACCAGTGGACTCAACTTCAATGGAGCAATGGCTTCATCGGAAACCCTAGTTATTCCCGACAGTCCCACCCCCACGGTGAAACCGGAACCTGCTTCCCCACCCGCCGTAACCGTACCAAAACCTTCACCGACTCTTTCGCCAACCCCTTCTAACAATACAAAACCCGTATTACAACGCGCTAATAAACCCAATCAACCCAAGGTTTCACCGAAACCCTCCGTTTCCCGAACGAGAGAAACCACCAAACCTCAAGTTAAACTATCTGCTCCTAAAATTCTAGATCCGAAAACGTCTAAAAACGAACCCCCCCAAACCTTAAAACAAGCTCTAACTCAACCCCAACCCATCCAATTATCCCCTTCTGTTACCAGCGCAGGCGGTAAAAATAGTTATATCGATACCAAAAGCTATGGTAATCCTAACCCAACCCTTACCAAGCCCAATAAAGTTGTCTTAACCGAACGTTCCACCGGCTGTCAAACCGTTGCCCAAAACGGTCAATTATCACGGGGAAATTGTGGCGCAGTGGCAACTCAAGCCCCTAAACCCACAGTTCAAGCTCCAAGACAGTTATCCCCCCGTCGTGTTACCTTAGCCTCTCGACCTACCCAGACAACCCCTCGGGTTTCTCAAACGGTGAGTTCCCCCCCAAACGTTCAACCCTTGCGCTTAAAACGCCGTCCCATTAGTTCTGAACAGGTGGTTAATTTACAACCCATACAACGTCAAGGGTTATCCATTGCTTTAGAACCCTTACCCCGTTATAACCGCGCTGCTTCTATGTACGGGTCTAGCGTTTCCCCACAGGGCAATACGGATTTAATGTTTCCCTTACCCATCGTAGCCACCATGACTTCTGCCTTTGGTTGGCGCACTCATCCTATTTCTGGAACCCAAAGAATGCACAACGGAACTGATTTTGGTGTACCTTTGGGAACCCCTGTGTTAGCCGCCTATTCTGGGGAAGTGTCACACGCTGACTGGTCTGGTGGTTATGGCTTAATGGTGGTGCTACGTCACTTAGAAGGTACTCAAGAATCTCGTTATGCTCACCTGGCTGATATCTATGTCCAACCTGGGGAATGGGTAGAAAAAGGTACGGTTATTGGACGGGTTGGCAGCACCGGTTATTCCACCGGGCCACACCTTCATTTTGAATGGCGACACTTGACCGAACAAGGATGGGTAGCGGTGGATGCTGGCCTTCATTTAGAATACGCGATGGATAATTTAATCCGTGCGATGCAGTATGCTCAAGCCAGCGAAACCCCTGAAGGCTAAATGACGGGGTGACAGGGTGACGGGGTGACGGGGTGACGGGGTGATAGGATACCAATCATATTTAACTCCGAACCCCTAACTCCGAACTCACTAAGCTGCTTGTTCTAAAGCAACTTCTTCAATTTTTTCAAGATGACGGCTGGTTTTTGGGGGAATCGGTAAGTTTTGTCCAGTATGAAAATCTTCCTGGACTTTCTGGGTTAAACGGGGAGAAATCTGACGAACAATTTGGGTTAAAAGGCGATCGCCTGTTCTCTGAATCATGGATAAGGGAAGTTTATGGATAAACTTAGGAAACTGTACCGCTACATCCATGGCCAACTGCCATTCAACTTTAGTAATCATATTAGGAACTTGTCCCTTATTTTGTTTTTTAAAGGCTTTTTCTAATCCTGGACTGCTTAAGTGCCTAGGAATCTCTTTAATGGTCATAGAAGCTTGATAATCTACCTCATACCCTAAATAGGGTTCATCGGGAATGGGAATACTGTGCATCTCGTAAACCCCATTCACAGGGGGTTCTAAGACAACGGCTAGTTTAGGCTCCACTTCGTAGCCAAAAGATCCAAACCGCCCCACTGTCAAAATATAACCGTTATTGCCGATCGCTTCCGTTTTCATCGGCGCAGCACAACGACAAAACCATCCTTGATGAGCATTGAGATAGTTAGCAACCGTATCGGCATCACTATACATCTCCATATACCCGACAAATTGGGTCTTAAAATGAACAGGGGTAGCCGCTAAGGGTTCTGTTGCCTGTTTATCTTTAAGATGGCTTAAAGAGGCATCTGAGACTTGATTAGGATGATTATTGAGCCATTGACATTGCATAACGATTTCTTAGAAAGTTAGTTTACAGTGAGTTTTTGAGCGATTATGAGTGGGTCAGACTCCTAGATAGTTACGAAAGTTACGAAACTTCATACAATAAAGAAATGTTACAGTATCTATTTTAAATGAAGTCAAAGGAGTGTGACGATGAAAGCATTGGTGGCAGGTGGAACCGGAGAAACCGGTCGTCGAATCGTTCAAGAATTGGTCAATCGTCAAATCCCTGTGAGAGCTTTAGTACGTGATTTAGACAAAGGAAAGACCATTTTGCCCCCTGAGGCCGAGTTAGTGGTAGGTGATGTCCTGGAGGTGGACAGTTTAACCAAAGCGATGTCAGGATGTACTGTATTGCTCTGTGCAACAGGAGCGAGACCGAGTCTTGATCCTAGCGGCCCTTATCAGGTGGACTATCAAGGGACAAAAAATTTAGTCGACGTGGCTAAAGCGCAAGGAATAGAACAGTTTGTGTTCGTTTCTTCCCTTTGTGTCTCCCGATTTTTTCATCCCCTCAATCTTTTTTGGTTAGTTTTATACTGGAAAAAACAAGCAGAAACCTATTTAGAAAATAGTGGGTTAAAATACACTATTGTCCGTCCTGGTGGCCTTAAGAACGAGGATAACTCAGATCCAATTATGGTGTCATCCGCAGATACCCTGTTTGAAGGGAGTATTCCGAGAATAAAAGTTGCTCAAGTTTGCGTAGATTCTCTGTTTAAAGATGACTATCAGCAACGCATTCTCGAGATTATTACTCAATCTACTGAAGCTTAAAATTATTGATCATTACCCATTTAATTATTATTAAAGTATTGTTATGCTCTATCGAAGATTTGGTCGCACAGAATTAGAAATGCCCGTCTTTTCCTGTGGTGGAATGCGTTATCAACATAAATGGAAAGATGTTCCAGGTTGGCAAATTCCTCAAGAGAATCAACGTAATTTAGAGGCGACGATCAAGCGGTCTTTAGAGGTTGGAATTAATCATATTGAAACCGCTAGAGCCTACGGAACATCAGAAATGCAGCTAGGGCGAATCCTACCGAAGTTGCCCAGAGAAAAATTAATTATTCAAACAAAAGTCTCCCCCAAAGAAGACCCAAAAGAATTTCGTCGGCAATTTAATCAATCTCTAAAATTTTTACAACTAGACTATGTTGATCTCTTTGGATTACATGGTATTAATACGGATGAAATTTTAGACAGTTGTATTCGTCCGGGGGGCTGTTTAGACGAAGCCAGAAAATTACAAGAACAGGGCAAAATTCGCTTTATTGGCTTTTCAACCCACGGGCCCACTGATATTATTAAAAAGACCATCGAAACCGATTGTTTTGATTACGTCAATCTCCATTGGTACTATATTAATCAAAGAAATTGGCCGGCTATAGAAGCAGCCAAAAACCATGATATGGGGGTGTTTATTATTAGTCCTTCTGATAAGGGAGGAAAACTGTATGATCCCCCTAAAAAATTGGTTGATTTATGTCAACCGTTAAGTCCTATCGTTTTTAATGATCTTTTTTGTTTATCCCATCCACAAGTTCATACCCTCAGTTTAGGGGCGGCTCGTCCGACGGATTTTGATGAACATTTAAAGACCCTTTCGTTATTAGATAATCCCCAACCTATATTAGACCCAATTTTGACGAGATTAGAAGCAGAAGCCATTAAAATTTTAGGAGAAGACTGGGTTAAGACCTGGGAGAAAGGACTACCCGATTATGAAAAAACACCAGGAAATATTAATATTAAAACGATTTTATGGCTGAGAAATCTAGCTTTAGCTTATGATATGATTGAATATGGAAAAATGCGTTACAATTTATTAGGAAATGGCGGTCACTGGTTCCCTGGAAAAAACGCGGAAAATGTGAGGCAACTAGATTTATCCCACTGCTTAACCCAAAGTCCTCATCAAGATAAAATTCCTAATTATTTAGTAGAGGCGCATGGGTTATTGGGAGGAGAATCTGTGCAAAGATTATCTCAGAGTTAAAGAAATCAACGTTCACAATTTTCCTGAATGTGAGATATGATCTCTGATGCTATGGTAAGGTAGGTTCTTCTTTAAGCACAATGGCCGATTCTAATTCTTCTGTTGAGTCAAAACCCATTATTTTAGACGTTTTGCCAGATTTCAGTATTTCTGGACAACGATGTGCTGGACGCATTCAACAACACATCGACCTTTTACTCCTTGCGCTTGAAGCATTGGAATTAGGCGCGTCAGAGCAGATGTTAGCCACTGTTCAACATTTCGATCTTCAGGCTATCATTAAAAATCGGATTGCATTATGGCGACTGCGTTCTACCAATCCTTGGCGGCGAGCCTATACCCGTGATAACCTCTCCATAGAACAAGCAAAAGCGTTGGTCATTATTGCGAATTATCGTGTTAAGCCTTTAACCGTACAAATTCGTCAATTATTGCTGGCAGAACAGCAAATGCACCAAAAAGGGTTACCGGTTACTTGTCATTTTCTGTTAGCTGAATATTTAGATCAATTCCGCGCCCATTTTCGGAGTCGTATGAACCCTCGTCGGGCTAAAGTATCGGTCTATTTGAGTTCAGAAGAGCAATTAAATGATTTGGCTTTATTTTTGCTCAAACAGCTATTATTTTGTACAGGTACTGCTGGAATGCAACGGTTTTGGATTAGTTTATTTGATGGGGAGGTTGCATAAAGTATGAAACGTCAGTATAGTTTGCCCAATTGTACGTTAATTTTGGAAGGGTTGAGTAGTAGTATGTCTCCCACGGATAGCAACGATCCTAGTTCGGTACTATCCATTGTAACCAATGCAGAATGCAAATTTATCGGAATTACCGAGACACTACACGGTGGTTCTAGTTTTCTAGAAAATTTAGTGAAAACGGTTAGTGAATATGCTCAGGGATATCTCAGTGGTATTCCTCATCCTGTTCACAGTCAAGCAGAAGAAGATAAAATTCATCTTGATACAGTGTCTGGTAACCATGTTCATCGTTTAACTTGGTATCCTTCCACCCAAACAGATAACCCGGTAGAACTGACTTTAACTACGGTACAATTATTTGATTTAGTGGAAGCCATTGACCAATTTTTTGCCGATAGTCGAACTTTACCCGATTTCACTTTACAGTTAAAACCCCTATCTCGTCGTTATCGCCCCCCTGATGAACCCTTGGCCCAACGAGCGGTTCCTGCTACGTTAGGCATTGCAAGTTTAGTGGTGGTAGCATTTGCTCTCTTCTTTATCCCTACCCCTGAAGTCAAGGAACCTGAACCCGATTTATCGGCCCCAACCACAGAAACCACCCCATCGGGTAATACTCCTTCTGAGAACCCCCCTCAATCACCTTAATAGCCTTTGGGGGAGGCACAAAGCGGGAGGCAGGAGGCAAGAGGTAAATCTTCAGAAAATTGTGGTTGATTATTCTAACTAAAATGGTGGGTTACGACGAATGATGATGTTTTTGTTATGACCTAGATTATAGTCGTCTAACCCACCCTACTTTACTTCGTTGAAGAATTGAACTACTTTATTTCGTTGAAGAATGAAACAATAATTTAGTTTCTGATTCTCCTGCTTTTTGTAAACATTTACTCATTTCATAGCTACCCAAAGCGATGAGTCCCCATTGACTTAAAAGAGGAAACAAAATTGACATCATGGTTAAAGTGTCTAAATGACGATTAAAAGCAGCGAGACTAAACATCGTGAATAACCAAGGGGTGACTACTTCATCGGGAGTCAATTTCAAAATGACAAACATCAAAGGAGGGACAATCATTAAAACGGCAATCACTCCAGCAGCAATTAAAGCCGGTTTAGGTAGTTTAAATAAGAGAATACGTTGACCTACCACTGCATAGATTAATAAGAGATTGAGACTAATAAATAATCCCAATAAAACACTCAAAGGATGATCAAGGGGTGCTATCAAGGTTGTGGGGATAAGATAGGCAAACAAAATGGCTAAATTAAGAGCGATTACTAGGGGGGAAGGACTTTTTTCTCCTAAAATTAAATCTCGCAGGAGAGAACGGGAATTTTCAAGGTTTTGGTGACGATATCTTGCCCAATCATATAGGGTTTGCCGTTGAGGACTTAAGGCTACCATTAATACACAAGCAAAGATAATCATGAAGATTTGTAAGACAATAATATTCTCAAAAATGTGATATTCAAACCTTCCTCTTCGGCCTGATTGAAACACAAATCCTGTGGCAATAATGATAAAACTTGCTGAAATTCCATAACTATTGAGTTTGCTAATCCAAGTCGCATTAGGATTACGAAACCGGCGCTTTAATGCTTGAGTAATCCAATAAATCCACAATAAATAATTGGCGATAATAAAACTAATTCCTAAGAAAGCATTTTGCCAAAATTGTTTACCGTACCAAGCAAATTGATGTAAACTTTCGTAATCGATTTCGGCAGTTTTAACAGGAATATAAGTGGACTCAACTAGGTAAGCTAAACTGGTTCCTGGGTAAAATAAAGTCAACCAATCTAGAGGGGTATGGGAAATCAAATCATGGGAAGATAAGACAACATTTGTCATTATAAATAGGAACATTAAAATTAGTCCACTACCCAGAAAAGCTTGAAAACCGCCTAATCCTGAACTCACTAAACCAAAGAGTAAAGAAAGACTATAGAAAAATCCACAACCTACGATTATGACTCCATAATAAGCAAAAATTAAACCAGGAGAAATCTTTGCTTGCCATGCTGCGATTAAATGTAAGGGACACAAAATAGCACATAAAAAGTAAATAATCGAAGGGACTCCAAGAATTTTTCCTAATAGAATATTTTGAGAAGAATGGGGACTTAAACGAATAAAATTCAAAGTACCTCTGTTTTCTTCTTTTGAGAGATCAGCAATCAGTAAATAGGTTCCAGCAACTAATAGAATAAATAGTCCGATAACGCTCAAAACTTTAAAGATATCTAACCACCATAATTGCCAATTAATAACCCAATTACCCAATAAATCTTTAATACATAATAATCGATCAGAGTAAGAACGTTCTGGGGATGTAGCAGTACAGTAACGACTATACTGAGTTCCAGGGTAATCAGCAGGAAGTTGTCCACTAAAACCGATTAGTAATAATAATTGAACTGTAATAGCAATAATAGCAGCGATGGAGAGATTTCGGATTTTAAAACGTCCTTTTAATTCCCTTATCAATTGAGGGTTCCAATCTCCAAATTTATCGATATAAGTCAGAAGCATTGACTTTTTTCTCCTACATTTGTGTTTAAGTGGGTAACATTAATCAGCAAACTTGTTGATGACCTAAGTTAAGAAAGATAGATTCTAAGTCTTCTTGAGTACAATGAAACTCAGCGATGGGGATTTCTTTTTGAATCAGATGTTTTAGTAATTCAGCACTTTCTTCATCTCCTCCTGAAAAGTTGACTCGTAAACTATTTTTATGGGAAATAATTTCCCATTCTTCTACTTGATGGAAACCCTTTAATTCTTGTTTTAATTGTTCTAAATCACCCAAAGTTTTGATGATAATTTGTTGGTGGGATAATCGTTCGTATAGTTCTTTTAATGAGGTACTTTCCACTAAAAATCCCAGTTCCATAATACCAACAGAAGTACATAATTCCGCCAAATCACTCAAAACATGAGAAGAAATTAGCACCGTCATCCCTACATTTTGCAAGATTTTTATAACTTCTCTGAACTGCATTCTGGCAATGGGGTCGAGTCCTGAAACCGGTTCATCTAATAATAAGAGAAGGGGATCGTGTAAAATTGTTCTAGCTAAACTTAATCGTTGTTTCATTCCCCGTGAAAGGGTTTTGATATTACTGTATTGTTTACTGGTTAATTGGACTAATTCTAGGACTTCTTGAATCCGACGACGACGATGGGGTAATTTTAAGTGATATAGTCTTGCAAAGTAATCTAAATAATCCCAAACATTGAGGTCTTCATACAAGGGAAAATCATCGGGAAGATAGCCTAACTTTTGCTTCAGACGAGGGTGACTATTATCCCTTGATAAACGATCGCCATAAATATGAATTTCCCCTGCGGTGGGTTCTTCCACGGCGGCTAACATTCGGATCAAGGTGGTTTTTCCAGCACCATTGGGACCAATTAATCCATAAACTTCCCCCGATTGTACCTCTAATTCTAGCTTATTGACTGCAATATGGCGTTCAAATTGCTTAGTCAGGTTAGAGGTTGCGATCGCTAATTCTGGAACTATCATAGTTCAGTTCTCAATGATTAATGAACAGTTATAAAATCTAAACTCCGAACACAGCCTTAATATATAGCAATTCCCATACTTGTGAGGTACAAAGGTGATCGCTTTGAGGCAGGAGGCAGAGGGCAGGAGGCAGGAGTTAGGTGTACCTCATGAGT
>JASJDN010000157.1 GCA_030065205.1 Crocosphaera sp. | reverse complement strand
GGCTACAATTCAGGTTCATACCTTACGGCCGTCTTTAGTCTATCACAAAAATTCTGTCCTGGCTCTCTTGCCGAAGGCTCTGCGTAGCACCCCCTCGATTTTCGTTCCTCAATCGGGGATTTCTCGCCAGGGGGGTTAATTGTGTTTTCTACTTGTTGATGACTGACCCAGTTTCCTTGTTCAAGACATAAACTAAGGGACCGACGGTAGTTGCTTAGGGCTTCTTCCCACTCTTCCATCCCCCGATAAATGTCCCCTCGAACCCGATAACATTCCTGGTTATGGGGATCAAGATACAAGGCGTTGGCGATGTCTTCAAAAGCGGTATCTAAGTCGTTGAGTTGCTGATATCCTTGGCTACGTAAACAGTAGATTTCTGCGTGATCTCCCCAGTCTGTTGTCAGTAAGGCAGAAAAATCAGCGATCGCCCCTTGGGCATCTTTTAGGAAAAGACGTATTTTTCCCCGTTGTAGCTGTAAATTGAGGTCATCCGGGCATAATTGTATAGCTAGGCTAATATCAGCCAAAGCTGCACGATAATTCTGGGCTTTTGCTTGTAATAAGCCCCTATTGGCTAAGGCATTGACGTTGTGGGGGTCAAGATGAAGTAACCAGTTAAGGTCTTGTAATGCGTCTTCATGGCTACCCTGTTCTTGTTTCAGGGCAATTTTATCGAGTAATTGGGATGATTCTTGTAATAATTGCTCATTATTGGGGATAAATTGCGGTCCCAAAGCTTTAAGTTTCTCTAAACAAGTTTGCGCTTGCTGTTTATTCCCTTGATCCAGATAACAGTGGGCCGCTTGTTTATAGGCTGCGATCGCTTCTTTTTTGTCTCCCAGTTGGCTGCAAGCGTTACCTAACAGTTGATATCCTGGGGGCCAGGTAGGGTTTAACCGGATCGATAACTGGACTGTGGTGATAGCGTCCCCAAAACGCTGTAAGCTGAGTAAGGCTAAGGCTTTGGCGTACCATAGTTTCGGTTGAGAGGGATCGGCGTGCAATAGGGGATCTAATTTGGCGATCGCTGCTTCATGGTAACCCAGTTTGATATCTTGTAAAGCTTGTTGATAACTCATGTTTCATCAGCCGTAGGAACAGAGACAATGCTATTTTCTTGTTTAAATCTTCAAGGTTGGATTATTTTGATCCGATAAAAATTGGGTCATATTTTCAAATTTTCTTAGTTCGACTTCTTTGATGGTTAAAATTTGCGGTTCTTGTTCTATCCATTGATCGTTGAACGATAAAATCACCGATTCCAAACTATTTTTATCTAAATTCTGGGGAATCTCATCAAAATATCCCAAGGTAATATGGGCGGTAAAATGATATTGTTGTTGTACACCTAGGCCGATTAATTCTTGATTTTGATAAATGCTACGTCTCAATTGAAAAACCTTATTATAAGATAGTTCATCACAAGGAACCAATCCCACCACTAAAGCCCGAGGAAACACCAATAACCCTAAAATTTGCCACTGACTGTGACCTTTTTCTACATCACTTTTTTCATAAATTTGGAAACTATCAGTCATGGCTTTTTGCAGTTTCTGATCAAAGTTTGGATCAGCTTTAGCTGCATTACGATAATTATCGTCCCAAATGAGATCAGCAAGGGTTAAATGGAAACTTTCTGGAGGGACAGGAATTAAAAAGGGTGGCTCAATTTTTTCGATTAATTGTTGTTGAGTCAGGGTTAATTGATGATAGAATGACTCGTTACGAGGATCATCTTGGTAGGGAGGAGTTAAAACAGTATAACCCGGAAAAGGTACTGGTTGCTTCTGTTGAAATTTGGGAGATTTTTGGATATTCTTAAGTTGATTTTGATAGGTGGTGGGTAAAGTAAGGGAAGCTACCCGATTGACATAAATTTGATAAGTTTCGTCCAACTTAATCGCCTCTCATTCTCTCACAATACTTATCTTTTTATTTTGCCCGATTTTGTGTCGTTTTTTTATAAAGATTTATTGACTTTAACTATGGGTATTTATTTCTTTTGGGGGGAAGATGATTTTGCGATCGCTCAAAGGGTACAGAAGCTAAGAGATACTATACTTGATCCCAACTGGATACAGTTCAATTATCATCAACTTTCGGGAGAAGATCCCAGTAGTACCCTTGAAGCATTAAACCAAGCTATGACTCCTGTGTTTGGGATGGGAGGACGATTAGTTTGGGTGGTGGATACGTCTATCTGTCAACAATGTTCCAATGATATCTTAACAGAATTACAGCGTATTTTACCAGCTATTCCTGATAATTCTCATTTATTATTTACCACTAGCAAAAAACCTGATAAACGCTTGAAATCAACCAAGTTGATCGAACAATATGCAGAGGTTCGAGAATATTCTCCCATTTCTCCTTGGAAAACTGATGAATTAATTAATCAAGTGAAACAAGTGGCTCAAGAAATCGGGGTTAAGTTAACACCTAATGCAGTGAAATTATTAGCCGAGTCTGTGGGCAATAATAGCAGACAATTATGGAACGAGTTAGAAAAGTTACAACTGTATGGACAACCAGAGAATAAACCTTTAGATGAGACAATTATTGCCACTTTAGTCAATGCTAATGCCCAAAATAGTCTACAGTTAGCCCAAGCCATTCGTCAAGGAAATCAAGGAGAAGCTTTACAATTAATTGATGAATTGTTATCTCGAAATGAACCAGCTTTAAGAATTCTTGCCACATTAGTCGGTCAATTCCGCACTTGGGCAATTATTCAATTAAAAATAGAATCAGGAGAAAGAGATAACAAACTAATTGCTAAAGCTGCGGATATTCCTAACCCCAACCGTCTTTATTTTTTACGTAAAGAATTACAAGGAATGTCAGGAAAGCAATTATTAGCAACTCTGCCTATTTTACTAGATTTAGAAACTCGGTTAAAACGAGGACATCCTCCTTTAGAAACCTTACAAATTAAAATCATCGAGTTGTGTCAATTATTTTAAGCTGTTTTGTATTTAAACAGCACATTCTTAAGTTTAGCCACAAATCAGTCAACCCTCTCCCCGTCTCCTTTTCTCCCCGTCCCTCCGTCAGTTTCATCTAGCAATTTAGATGCTTAACCGCTTAACTCCGTACCCTCCCCCTCCAGGGGTTTCAATGATAAAATTATCCCCTGATTCCATTTCAACGGTTGCGGTACTATTCAATATTTCTTCGGTTCCATCCTTCCGTTTAACCCAATTTTTGCCCACTTTTCCCGCTTCTCCTCCGACTAAACCAAAGGGAGAAATAACCCGATGACTGGACAAAATATTAGCAGTCATGGGTTCTAAAAACTTGATGTTTCTCATAACACCATTTCCTCCAGAATATTGACCTTTTCCTCCACTATTTTCTCTAATTTTAAATTCTTCTACTAACACAGGATAACGAAATTCTAACACTTCTGGATCGGTTAAACGAGAGTTAGTCATATGGGTATGGACTGCATCGGTTCCATTGAAGTTCATACCGGCACCGGAACCCCCACAAATTGTCTCATAATATTGATATTTTTCGTTGCCAAAGGTGAAGTTATTCATGGTTCCTTGGGACGCTGCTAATACCCCTAATGCACCGTACAAAGCATCAACAATAACCTGAGAAGTTTCCACATTTCCTGCTACTACAGCAGCCGGATATTGAGGGTTTAACAGACTTCCTTCAGGAATAATTAAATGCAGAGGTTTAAGACATCCTGCATTGAGAGGAATATTATCATCAACTAGGGTACGAAACACATATAAAACGGCTGCTTGAGTTACAGCTTTCGGGGCGTTAAAATTAGTTTCTAGTTGTTGCGATGTGCCTGTAAAATCAATCATTGCACTACAGTTTTTGTTGTCAATCGTTACTTTAACTTTAATCACTGCACCCTGATCCATTTCATAACTAAATTCTCCATCGCTTAAGACATCAATAGCTTTTTTAACACATTCTTCTGCATTATCTTGAACAAATTTCATGTAAGCTTGTACCGTTTCTAACCCATATTGAGTGACCATTTTTTTGAGTTCTTGTACGCCTTTTTCATTCGCTGCAATTTGTGCCTGAAAATCTGCTATATTTTGGTCAGGGTTTCTCGCAGGATAAGGATTATTAGACAAAATCTGTCTTACCTCTTGTTCTCTAAACTCTCCTTTTTCCACTAATAAAAAGTTATCGAATAAAATCCCTTCTTCTAAAATTGAAGTAGAATGAGGCGGCATAGAACCTGGTGTTATTCCTCCAATATCTGCCTGATGACCACGAGAGGCTACATAGAATAAAATCTCTTGATTTGTATCATCAAATACAGGAGTAATAGCGGTTACATCAGGTAAATGAGTTCCCCCATTATAGGGATTATTAGAAAGATAAACATCTCCAGATTGTAGGTCATTTCCCTTATCTTGAATGAGACTTTTAACACTTTCACTCATACTTCCTAAATGGACAGGGATATGAGGTGCATTAGCCACTAATAACCCATTTTTATCGAAGATAGCACAGGAAAAATCTAGCCGTTCTTTAATATTAACGGAAGAGGCTGTATTTTGTAGGGTGATTCCCATTTGTTCAGCAATAAATTGATAAAGATTTTTGAAGATTTCGAGATAAATGGGGTCGGGTTTGGATAGATTTAACATGGTGATTTATTTGATTGAATTCTTATTGTTAATTTAATCCTATTTCAGTGTGAAGCTCTACTATAATTATAGTATCTTTTTTTATTCATATTGTTTGAATTATGTTATATTAAACATAGAGTTTACTATGAATTTTAATGTCTGCTAAAGATATTGTTCATGAGATTGTTAGGGAAGCGTTAGAAAAAGATGAATGAGTTATTACTCATGATCCTTTTTTTCTCAGAGTCAGTGAAAAAATAGGAATGTTTCTTGACTTAGCAGCGAATAAAGTTATTATTGCGGATAAAGAAACATTTAAAATTGCAGTAGAGGTTAAAAGTTTCGTTGGATTATCTGCTGTGACTGATTTTCATTTAGCTATTGGTCAATTTTTAAATTATCGATTAGCATTAGAAGAGTTAGAACCTGATAGAATTTTATATTTAGCGATTCCCGATGATATTTATTATAATTTTTTTCAAGATACCTTTATTCAAAAAGTAATTCATCAGTATTCTATCAAATTAATAATTATCAACCCGAAACAAGGAGAAATTATCTTATGGAAACCATCACTTATCAACAATTAATTCAAGATATAATTATAAACTATGCTAATAAACATCCTCAAGATGATGATATTGAAACACAGATAATTTTTGATACTGTTAATAATCATTATTTACTATTATATGTAGGATGGGAAGGAGAAAAACAAATTTATGGTTGTTCGCTTCATGTTGATATTAAAGACAATAAGTTTTGGATTCAACGAGATTTGACAGAAGACGGAATTGTTAATAAGTTATTAGAAGCAGGAGTTTCTAAAGAGAATATTGTGTTAGGATTTCGTTCTCCCTTTAATCGACAATTTACAGATTTTGCCATAAATTAATATAATAAAAACGAATGAAAAACTTAACGATATTACCCCCTCAAGTGTTTTTAGATTAAATCATTTTTATTCTTCCTTAGTCATATTTAATATGTAATAGGTGTTAGATGATAAATTTTTGCCAGTTTAGAAGCGGTTTTCAAGTCATTTTGACGTAATGCTAAACGGACGCTATCTAATTTTTCTACATCTTCAACAGATAAATAAGGCGACCATTCATCATCATTGTAAGTCATTATGACTTCAACTTTAGCCATATATTCTCCTTCATGAATAATTTTGGTTTGAGTTTTAGTTTTCATGGTTTCCTCCTCATAAAATTTTTGTCCCAACGATTAGAATGTGGTCGATAAGCTGTAATTAAAACAGCAGGAGATTCAGCATTTTTAGGAATTCCCCAAAGAACATGAATCGGTAGGTTTTCCATATCTCTTTGTAAGACTAAAACACAAGAGCCTTTAGGATAATCTGGATAGTCTTCTATGACTTGTGCTTCTGTTATACTATTAATAATATCTCTAAAATAAATATTATCATTAGAGAGTTCTTCGTAACCATGTGCTGATACTTTAATCTCCTTCTTGTTAACCAATTTTAGAATCTTTGTAAATGTTTGACTCATATCGCTAAATATTAAGCAATTATTCTTAGATTGGGGTTTGCACCCAATATACAAGATCGGTAATCGCATCATACACAAATTCTAATAACATTAGAGGCTAACTCTGAGAACTTTGACTTTAAAAGCTGAATTTGCTCTATCTGATTCGATGCCCACTGTTTTCTGTCTTGAAGACTAGCAACTTGTTCATAGTTTTCTAACTCACCTAAAGGAACATTTAGCCATAAACTATTTTGTATAAGCACGTTGGCATCCTCAATATCACCAATTCTAAGATTCTCAGTGCCTATATCAGCAACAGGATTATATTCTGTAATTTTATTTTGTAATGATGTACACAACTCATCTCTTACCGCATCAGACATTCTGTTGTGCATTGTTTCATCTGCCTGAATCATCTCTTTTGGACCTTTTTCTACTCCATCATCAATTTCTTGCCTAGTACGTCTTTTTCTTGCAGTATCAAATCCGTTAAAAACCCAACCAGCAAAAACTGGTTTTCCTAATTCGTCAAATTCTTGGTAATGTGGGTTTGAATCTTTGAAACGGTTTAGTCCACTGTCCCAATCTTTGACAAAATTTGGAACCATTTGACCTATTAAACCAAGACAGTAAACACTAAAATTATCAGATGTACATGGCACAATATAAAAATTGCTAGAGTAAAAAGCCGCTCTAACTAGCGAGCCAAATGAAGGAGGAAGATCAATTAAAGCAAAATCATATTCAGTTTCATTCTTTGTATTTGATAGCTCAACAATTTTCCTGATTGCAACATATCGACTTAATCCTGTACCAGATAATAAATCAGAGCCAACATTAAGAGAATCCGCATAAACATTTAGCCAAAAATCGCCTGCAATGATATCTACATTTTCTGAAGTATGTTTACCTTTATGTAAGAAAACTTCTTCTCCACCAGTATTTTGTAAAAATCTCTGTAAAAATGATCTTATCGTAGTTCCATAGGGTATATTTTGAGAGGGAAGTTGTTTTACAAATTCTTCTTCACCCAGTAGTGCAATTGATAAATTACATTGTGGATCAAAGTCTAACAATAAGACTTTTTTATTTTGTCTCCCCAAAGCATGAGCTAAATTCCAGGTGATAGTAGATTTACCGACTCCACCTTTATTATTAAATATAGAAATAATTTTTGTCATTTATGTTTTTTATAATTTTTGAAATACCCTTCAAATCGATTATACCATGATTTTTTAGGTTTAACATAGTGAGAGGTGGATGATTTGGTTACAATTTTATATCAAGACTCATTCACTTCTAAAATTAAATGATTATACTCACTTAGTCTTGCATTCCAGTTAGGTTCAACCATAATAGTGCTAATCTTTTCAACTATAATCGCTGGACCTTTAATATTATCTTGTGGTTGTAAATCCTCCCGTTGAAAAATTGGAGTATCTTGCCATTTATTGTCTGTAAATACGGGAACAATTTCTATGGGTTTAGGTAACTCATCTGAGGGACGAATACGAGTGATTAAGGGTTCGTCGGGACTATCCATAATTTGGATAATCTCTACAGAAATTGATTCGATAATCAACATTTTTTGAGGTTGAATAAAACCATATCTTAACTGATGTTCTGCTTCAAAACTTTTCTGCATTACTTTAACATCATTAGCAAAGTCCACTAATAAAGTTGAGTCTGTCCCTTGATATTTTAAACTGATTTTAGAAACAATTTTTTCTCCTTTAATAGATTCATGTTCATCAAGTTCCTTTTTGGCTTCCTTTTCTAACTCATTAATCACTTGTTTTAACTCAGTAATTACCTCTTGAGTTAAGGGTTTTTCGATCGCACTCTCTTTAATCACTCTGATATCAGCTAATCCCATCCCATAGGCACTTAACCCACCGGCATAGGGATGAAGGAAGACGGTTTTTATACCCAATGTATCGGCAATTAAACAAGCAACCTGACCCCCTGCACCCCCAAAGGTACATAAAGTATAATGAGTCACATCATACCCCCGTTGTAGGCTAATTTTTTTAATGGCATTGGCCATATTTTCTACAGCAATTTTAATAAAACCGGCTGCAATTTCTTCGGGACTGTTTTGATGATGAGTCGCTTGATAAATTTCTTGAGAGAGTTTTCTAAATTTTTGAGTAACGATTGCTTTATCTAAGGGTAAATTGCCCTCTTTTCCGAAAATATGAGGAAAATATTGAGGCTGAATTTTTCCTAACATGACGTTAGCATCGGTAACAGCTAATGGACCACCACGACGATAACAAGCAGGGCCAGGATTAGCACCGGCGGATTCTGGACCGACTTTAAAACTAGCACCATCGAAATATAAAATAGAGCCACCTCCCGCAGCAACGGTGTGAATACTTAAGACAGGAACTCGCATTCTTGCACCGGCTATTTCATTATCTAATTGTCGTTCGTATTCCCCTTTAAAATGGGCGACATCGGTGCTGGTTCCTCCCATATCAAAGGTAATAATTTCGTTAAAACCGGCTCTTAAACTGGTTTGGACTGCCCCAACGATTCCCCCGGCTGGCCCCGATAAAATACTGTCTTTTCCCTGAAATTTATGGGCATCGATTAACCCCCCATCGGATTTCATAAACATTAATTTTGTATCGGGTAATTGACTGGAAACTTGGTCAACATACCGTCTTAAAATAGGGGATAAGTAAGCATCGACAACGGTGGTATCTCCTCTAGACACCAGTTTCATTAAGGGACTAACTTGATGAGAGATTGAAACTTGAGTAAAGCCGATATTTTTTGCAATGTCTGCCACTTGGTTCTCATGATTGGGATAGCGATAACTGTGCATGAAAACAATGGCACAGCTTCTTATTCCTTGATCATAAATTTGTTGTAACGCTTGTTGTACTTTCTCTAAGTTGACAGGAATTAATTCATTGCCATGACTGTCATATCTTTCCTCTACTTCTATAACTGACTCATACAACATTGAAGGTAAAATGATTTGACGAGCAAAAATATTAGGACGGTTTTGATAACCGATTCTTAGGGCATCTTTGAATCCTTTGGTGATCAGTAAAACGGTGCGATCGCCTTTTCTTTCTAGTAGGGCATTGGTAGCAACGGTTGTCCCCATTTTTACCACTTCTATTGTGTCCGTTGGAATGGGTTGATTATCAGTCAGACACAAGATATCCCTAATCCCTTGAATGACAGCATCTTGGTATCGTTCGGGGTTTTCTGAGAGTAATTTGTAAACAATGATCCATTGTTGGTTAGGTAAAGGAACAATTAAAAACTGTTCTTGTTTTTGGGATAATTGATTGATAATGGCTTCATCAGTCACAACCGCGACGATATCGGTAAAAGTTCCACCGCGATCGACAAAAAATTTATTCATCTCAGAACGTTCCTCATTCCATTCTCACACTATCGCACAGAAGTTTTATTCTTTGGAGTTGATCCTGACATTTTGAGATAATTAATCGATGAACGCACTACTCGAAAACCGACATAAGAGTTGTAGGTGCGCGGGTCGGTGTTGAAGCGGAGGGCGCAACGGCAATCAATAGGACGGTAGGACCAAGAACCGCCGCGTATGACTTTATATAGCTTATTATCGTCATTTTCTTGAGAATTTGACTGATTATTAGCATTGGAATTTTGGGCATCAATCCAAGCACTGCCATCAGTGGGCGCACCTTCATAGTTGCTGTGAAAATCGTCTTGACACCACTCCCAGACGTTTCCGTGCATATCGCAAAGCCGTTAGCCACCTTAAAATAGCCTACAGGGGTTGTTTGTGAGCGATATTCGCCTTTCGGTTCATCAGCATAAGTAGATGAAGCTCTATAATTAGCTAAGTCTCCTGTGATGGTTTCCCCAAAGTGAAAGGCAGTGGTTGTATTAGCGCGACAGGCATATTCCCATTCTGCTTCTGTGGGGAGACGATAGGGTTGGCCAGTGAGTTTAGAAAGGCGATCGCAAAATTCTTGCGCTTGATACCAGTTAACTCCTTCTGCGGGTCGATCCCATCGAGTTTTGGGCTTTTCTCCTTCGTCTAAAGGAGGTTGTAGGGGATCATCTTTGAATCTAGAAGGGTCAGGGTCTAAATCCATATTAATGCGAAGATCCTGTCGTTCTGCGATCGCTTTCCATTGTGCCTGAGTAATGGGATAACGTCCCATAGCAAAGGGTTGAAGGGTGACTTGATGTTGCGGTTTTTCCCATTTGAAATACGTCACATCAAATTTCTTACAAAGTCGTTTAATTTCTGCTTTATCGGTTCCCATGAAGAAGGTTCCCCCTGGAATTTCCATGAGGTCTAAGATGACTCCTTCAGCCAGTTCTTCTACCCCACATTCCGCATATCTTTCGTCGCAAAAAAGATTATGGCTTGGAATCCCGCTAAAACTCAGTGGAAAAACAAATGAACTTATAACTGAACTTCCCCCGTACATTTGACCTAAAAATCGCTGAAAGCCTTATTTGACATAGGATGTAGTAAATAGTATATAAGTTCTGTGTCCATGTAAGGGGTTGCTCTATCGCTGCGATCGCATTACAATTTAGATC
>JASJDN010000156.1 GCA_030065205.1 Crocosphaera sp. | reverse complement strand
GGGAGCAGGGGGAGCAGGGGAGGCAGAGGGAGCAGAGGGAGCAGGGGGAGCAGGGGGAGCAGGGGAGGCAGAGGGAGCAGGGGAGGCAGAGGGAGCAGGGGGAGCGGGGGAGGGTGGGGTACTTTATGAAAGAAAATGCAAGAATTTTCTACCATTTCGGTGAAACCCTTGCACTTTTTCAGTAAGTTGGTTCAATTTTTCTAGACGTTGGAATAGACACTATTGCGTAGAATGGTATAACCCTTAATTAATTCTCGAATTCCCCGACCTAAGGGCCATTCGGGTTCAAAGCCGGTTTTGAGAATACGAGCATTAGAAACAATATAATCTCGTTTATCCGGATCTTCGCCGATAGGAGCTTCTAAATAGACAAATTTGGGTAAATATTTTTTGATTTCAGCACATAGTTCTAACTTAGATAAGTTAGCATCTTCTAAGCCGACGTTGTAGGGTTTGCCTTTCATCGTCTCAAAATTTTCAATCCCATGAACGAAGACCTTAGCTACATCCCGAATGTGAATATAATTCCGTTTAAAATGTCCTTCAAAAATGACCACCGCGCGATCGTAAAAGGCACGATAAACGAAGTCATTAACTAAGAGATCAACCCGCATTCTGGGAGACATTCCGAACACAGTAGCTAGTCGGAAAGTAATGCTATTTTCCCGTTCTAATACCGCCTTTTCTGCGTCAACTTTGGTGGTTCCATAGAGGGAAATGGGACGTAAGGGGGACTCTTCGGTACAGAATTTACCGCTTTCTCCAATTCCATACCCACTATTGGTCACCGGCATTAAAATCCGTTGCTCAGGACTGGCCAAATCACAAATCATTTTAACCGCTTCGTAGTTCACCGTACGGGTTCCCACTTCATCCCGACTACATAACGGCGCACCTACCAAAGCAGCTAGGGGGATAATAATATCAGCGTCTTGGAGTAAGTCTTTGATTAAAGATTCATTACGACAGTCTCCACGCACCACATTGAAAGTGTCATACTGACAGCAATCAGCCAAACTATTTTGACCAAACATAAAACTGTCTAATACCGTCACTTCATAGCCTTTTGCTAATAAAGTTGGGGTTAAAATTGAGCCAATATAACCGGCACCCCCTGTAATTAAAATTTTCATAGATGGTTTATAGATGATTATGTAATTCTAGTTGTGAATTTTCTTGAACAGAGACGAGATAATGATGAATGGCTTCATCCGTATCGCCAACAAAGCGAATTTTTCCTTTATCTAGCCAAATCACGCGATCGCAAGATTTTTGGATAAAGTCTAATCCGTGGGACACGACTAAAATGGTTGTGTTATGTCCCCAGAGTCGATCCATCCGTTTTTGGCATTTATGCTTAAAGCTTTCATCACCAACGGATAACACTTCATCAAGGATTAAGATATCGGGTTCTACATCTGTGGCGATGGAAAACCCTAGACGGGCTGCCATTCCTGATGAAAGAGCTTTCACTGGAGCTAATTGATAGTCCGTTAAATCGGCAAACTCCAAAATGGAGGTTACACGCTCCTTCATCTCCTGACGAGGAAAGCCTAACATGACTCCATAAAGAATTATATTATCAATTACGGATAATTCTCCATCAAATCCTGCCCCTAATTCAATCAAAGGAGCAATTTCTCCTTTAACACGAATTTGGCCAGATGTGGGTTGAAGAATTCCTGTGATCACTTTGAGTAGGGTGGATTTTCCTGACCCATTCGCTCCAATGATACCGATTTTTTCCCCAGCATTAACCGTCAAATTAATGCGGTCAAGAATCAATTTTCTTGACGGTTGACGGTATTTCCCTTCTAACATAGACAAGATGGTTTTCTTTAAATCGTAAGAAAACTCTTCTTGGGTTCTACGCCATAGGGAAACTTGATCGAGTCTAATTGCTTCTACCATTTAACCTTTAGAGCAAGTCCATAAAGTTTTTTTGCCAGGAGCGGAAACAGATCCAGCCTAACACTAAAAGGATGAAACCATTAAAAAATGAATGTAAAATTAAGGTTACATCCGGTAAAGTCGCAGATAAGGATATCTGGCGAATACTCTCAATAATCGGAATGAGCGGGTTAAGGAGTAAGAAGGATTTGACCGCCCCAGGAACAATTTCAGCCGGATAAAAAACAGGAGAGCTAATCCATAAAACGAAGCAAACTAGCTCATAGAAATAGGGTAAATCTCGGAAAAAAACATACAACGCACTCACAAAAAATCCTACCCCCGTACACACAAAACTTAGGGCAATCAAGGGAAGCATTAAGGCAATAACATTGAGGGGATTTTTAGAAATAAAAAAAGTAACAATGGCCAATAAGGGCAACGGACCCATGATAAACTGGAAGATATTGGCCACAATCATCGAAACAGGAAAAATACTAATGGGTAAACGAACCTTGTTGAGCAAGGAACCATTGCCCACTACACTCGCTAAGGCTTGATTCGTGGAAGAGGAGAAAAAATTAATGACAATTAAGCCCGTAAACGCAGCTAAAATGTAGTTAAAGGTTGAATTATCATAATATTGTGTAAAAGCCGCCCCAAAAATGGCCGCATACAGCCCTGTCATGATGAGGGGATTAAGCAACGACCAATATACCCCTAAAAATGAGCCTCGATAGCGTCCTTTTAAGTTTCGTTCTACTAACATTTGTAGCAATTCGAGGTATCGTCTGACAGACGAACCTTGAAGGCCAGCTTTTAGGGAGAGGGTCATAATAAGTATCAATACCGACAAATTAGGAATTAATGGGGTATTGTATTAAATGTCAGATACTTTTGTCGAGTTGTTCCCGAATTCTTTCAGAAAATTTTAACCGTTAACATGGGGCCAAATTCAGCTAAACTGGGGAATGGTTAATTAATATATTCGTAAAATTGGGCATGGAAATTGGGCAGAAAGTTAAAGTGATCCGTCTTCGCGATCGCGTCTCTGGACAAGTTGTTAATAAACTTGGGAAAGAAGGTACCATCAAGGAATTTAAAATGACTGATGGCAGTGGTATCGGTGCAGTGGTTGAGTTTGCTGATCAAACGGCCACTTGGTTTTTTGGGGATGAACTCAAACCAGTTGATTAACAAACGACAGAAAAACGACAGAAATCTATAGGGGCTTAATGTCGTTAAGCTCCTATTAGTTATTTTAATCACTACCAAAAATAATGTAAATCACTTAATTATGGCTTTAATTCTAACTTTTTTAGGCAAAGGCGGTACCGGTCGTTCAACGGTGGCCATCGCTACAGCTAAAAAACTAGCAACCTCCGGAGCGCGTGTCTTATTCTTGTCTCAAGATTCGAGTTCGGTTTTAAGCCGTTTATGGGGAACAACCCTCGAAGCGTCTCCGACGGAAATAGAGCCTAATCTCAAGGGGATGATTTTGAAATCGGCCCAACTCTTATCACAAGGGTGGGAAGATGTCAAGGACTTAGAGTCAAAATATTTGCGATCGCCGACTCTCAAAAATGTCTATGGACAAGAGTTAGGGGTATTACCCGGAATGGACGGTGCTTTAGCTCTCAATGCGTTACGAGAATACGAACAAAGTAAGGATTACGATGTTATTGTTTATGATGGAGACAGTGCTTTAAACACTCTAAGAATGTTTAGCATTCCAGAAATTATGAGTTGGTATGTTCGGCGGTTTCGGGAGGTGTTGACGGAGTCTGATGTGGGTAAAGCGTTAGCTCCGTTTGTACAACCTATTACCAGTGCCATCCTCAATGTGTCCTGGAGTCCTGACGATCTTAAAGATACGCCAGCTAACGATATTTTACAGTCAGGGAAGGCTGCTTTAGCGGATGGAAACCGCGTGGCTGCTTATTTGGTGACAACAGAAGACGAAACAGCCATCGCTGCAGCTAAGTATTACTGGGGTGGCGCACAACAAGTCGGTTTAACGGTGCGCGGTGTGATTGTCAACCAAGGTGAAACCACCGCCTTAGCCGACGAATTTGCCCCCTTAAACCTCTGTTCTCTCCCTAAAATGGAGTCGGGTAACTGGCAACCGTTAATGGAGGCTCTACCGCAATTTTTAGGGGAGTCTCAAGCTCCCAAACCGGTGACCATTGATGTGGCCAACCGTCAAGTTAAGGTATTTTTGCCTGGGTTTGAGAAAAAACAAGTCAAGTTAACCCAATATGGTCCAGAATTAACCATTGAGGCCGGTGATCAACGTCGTAACATTGAATTACCGTCACCTTTAGCGGGACAATCAGTTAAAGGGGCAAAGTTTCAGAATCACTATTTGATTGTTTCTCTGTAAAAACGAAACAAATCAACCTCGTAGATAGGGAATGTTATGGTAAACAAAATTGAAAAAGTTGCTCTTTTCGGTGGCACTCATGGCAACGAAATGACAGGAATTTATTTAATTAAAAAGTTTCTCAAACATCCCCACTTACTTGAGCGTTCAACCCTTCAAGTTTTCCCATTTTTATCTAACCCAAAAGCCATACAATCAAGGGTTAGATACACAGAAATTGATCTCAATCGTTGTTTTGCACCAGAAGATTTAGGTGATTTAGATCAGGTTTTATATGAGCAACTTTTAGCAAAAACTATCCATCAAAAACTGCTCAATAATCAGATTAATTTTGTGGTTGATCTCCATAGTACAACGGCTAATATGGGATTAACCCTTATTCTTTCTGATACTAATGATTTTCATTTACAATTATGTACTTATTTAAGTTTAATTTATCCTGAACTTAAAATTTTATATTATGCTTCAACGGAAAAAAATAAGCTATTAAGAAGTAATACAGACCTAGGATTAAGTCTGGAAATAGGTGCGATTCCACAAGGGATTTTAGATGCAAACTTATTCATAAAAACGGAAAAACTTATCTATAGTTTACTCGATTATTTAGAAGAATATAATCAAAATAAGATTGACCAAAAAAGTCATAATTTAGTTTTTTATGAAGTCTTTGAAAGAATTGATTATCCCAGAGAAGAAGAAGAAATAACAGCAATGATTCATCCTAATTTACAATTTAAAGATTATCAACCTCTTAATTTTGGTGATCCTTTATTTCTGACTTTTGAAGGGGAAAACATCATTTATGACGGATCTTCTGAAGTTTATCCTGTGTTTATTAATGAAGCAGCATACTATGAAAAAGGTATTGCTATGTGTTTAACTAAAAAACGAGAAATCAATGTAACGTTTCACTAGATTCACTTTATATTAGAACCGTGTGAGGGCTGCTTTGGGAACTCCCCCACCCACAATTAACTATTATGGGTGAGACTTACAAATTCAATGAGATTTTATGCCAAAATTTTGCCTAAAGAACTTGATGAGTATGAGAATGTTGCTTGACGTTATCTTCTGTTTTAACTACATTAACTGCGTTTAAAACTCGTTTTTTTTCGAGAGAAAAATTCAAATCTTGTTTAACCGTTCCCAGAGGAATTAAAGATTGAGCATCGGGACGAGTTTTATAGGTTCTAACCGCAGCCAAAGTACGTTCAGTAAAGTCATCACAAAACTGAGCATCATCAGGAAAATCATTCGTTTTCGTTAACGTTTCCCCTGTTAAAATCTCTCCAATCGACTTAGCACAAGCCAATTCATAGGAAGTTGGAATTCCTTTACAAATGGCTTCTAAGGCAGCAGAAGGAATGGGTTCAATGACACGAACTTGATGAAATTCTCCCTCATCCTTTAAAAAACAAGTAGCTAACCCAAAGACACAATAATCATCCATAGAGATATCAGAATGATGAGGTGATAATGTAGTGGTAGACATGGGTAAGAGTGACTCCTTATGGTATCGGACAGTCCAATTTTATCACTTTAAAGAAACCCAAAAAACTTAAGGAAAACTTAATAGAATACTCAAACCAGCTATAGAAGCGACTTAGAAAGACTTAACATTACCAGATAAGTGTCAAGACAGTGAGTAGAGTGACACATTTTTTACCATTAACCATCAAACTATCCAGTACAGTGACTTTAATAAGCACCTGAATGTTACTATGAACGATAATATAATTAACTATAAAACATCTCAACTGTCATCGGTTCCCATATCATCGGTATCGGACAAGGACTATATTAAAGCAGCGATAGCCACTCACCTGAAAAAAACAGGAATCTCTGATTTACACTTAAGACTGATTATTAAACAAGAAGCGAATCAAGGGAATTATACCAAAGCGATCGCTCTTCTCAACCAATTGCTATCCCGTTGCCCTCAGAGTGCGATTGACTATAATAATCGGGGTTTAATGTACCTGAAAATAGCCGATTATGATCAGGCAATGGCAGACTTTAACCAAGCGATCGCTCTTAATCCTCAGTTAGATCGGGCTTATAATAATCGAGGGAACTGTTACGCCCATCAAGGAAACTTAAGGCAAGCCGTAGAAAATTACGAACAAGCCTTAGATATTAATCCTTATAACCAAAAAGTGTGGATTAATCAAGGAATTACCCTCAGGGAATTGGGTAACTATTCCTTAGCCATTGAAACCTTAGAACTGGCTAAAATTATCGGCGATCAATACTTAGGGCGAATTTATGCAGAAAGAGGCTACACTCATTATCTGATGGGGGACTGGAATTATGCGATCGCAGATTATCGTCGCGCCTTATCTGGTTTACCCCCAGGCGATCGTTATGAGCAAAAGGTGATGCAATGGTTAGCCCAAGTTCTAGAACCAGTGATACTTTGAAGTACGAACTCCAAACTCAAATTGCAAAACTGTTGTCAGGTGAAGTAGCTTAAGATGATACAATGCAATCGATCATCAAGGGCAGCGGCAATGACAAGCGATCGCCTCATTTTTCGTCAAGACGTTCTCGGTTCGCGCCGCTTCAGTAATTACTGGTGGGCGGCAGTTTCGACAATTGGTGGTATTGGCTTTCTTTTAGCTGGAATTTCCAGTTATTTACACACCAATCTACTTATTGTTAGTGATACCTCCTCCCTTCAATTTATTCCTCAAGGGGTTGCCCTACTATTCTACGGGTTAGTAGGTTCTCTGTTAGCCGTTTATCAATGGTTCATGATCATCTTGAATGTTGGGGGTGGTTACAACGAATTCAATAAACAAACCAACAAAGTAATCATCTTTCGTTGGGGGTTTCCTGGCAAAAATCGTCGCGTTGAATTTAGTTGTCCCCTAGAAGATGTACAAGCGGTTAAAGCCGAAATTCAAGAAGGATTAAATACCAAACGCAAACTTTATTTACGGGTTAAACAAAAACGAGATGTTCCCCTAACCCGTGTGGGACAACCCATCTCCCTCTCTCAATTAGAAAACGAAGGGGCGCAATTAGCCAGTTTTTTAGGGGTTCCCTTAGAAGGATTGTAGGAGAGATAAGGAAGCAGGGGGAGACGGGGAGACTGGGAGACTGGGAGACTGGGAGACTGGGAGAAATCATTGATAGATATTCCCCCCTCACCCCATCACCCCGTTATCTTATCCCTCCTCACCCTTCCCACACTGTCAGTCCCTTCATCTCTAGAGAGACTTAACAAAAAGATTAATCGTGAAGATATCTATGAGAAACCTAAAAAAACGCTGGATAACGACGTTAGTCTGTCTTATCTTAGTCTCTGGGTTCCTTGTTAGTGGCTGTTCTAACGCTCCTAACAACGCTAAGACACCAATACCAACAAGTCCCAGTACCAATACCAACGAAAATCAACAAGTGAGTCAATTAAACATGGATAATTATGTCCCCAGATTAGACGGGAATGCCGTAGTAGAAATGACCATTAATGGTTCCCCTGTGACCATCGAAGTGAAAGGGGAAGATGCACCTATCACCGCAGGAAACTTTGTGGATCTTGTGGAAAGGGGTTTTTATGATGGGTTAACGTTTCATCGTGTGGTTAAAGATCCTCAACCCTTTGTAGCACAAGGTGGTGATCCCCAAGGAACCGGAATGGGGGGGTTTGTTAACCCAGAAACCAAACAAGAACGACGCATTCCTCTCGAAATTAAGCTACAAGGCCAGGAAAAACCGACTTATAGTAAAGCATTAGGTCAACAGGGAAATCGTACCGCTATGTCTCAACCTGTGGTATTGAAGCATGAGAAAGGGGCTGTGGCCATGGCCCGTTCGGGGATGCCTGATTCGGCTTCTTCTCAATTCTATTTTGCCTTATCGGATTTAGAATTTCTCAATGGGGACTATGCTGTATTTGGTAAAGTCACTCAAGGAATGGATGTGGTTAACGATATTAAACAAGGCGATCGCATTGACTCGGCGAAAGTGGTATCCGGGTTAGAAAATTTGAAGCAATAATAACCCTTGTTTCTTAACCCAATAATAATGCTCTCGATACTAAGTTAAGCTAAGATCGAGAGCAATTAATTATAACTATATCTAAATTAATATCTAAACCTATGGCACAAACAAAAGTTAAACAAACTGATATTAATCTCAAAGATCCTCAATATTATTTTAATCGAGAATTGAGTTGGCTAGAATTCAATTATCGTGTGTTAAATGAAGCCTTAGACTCTCGGACTCCCTTATTAGAAAGACTTAAATTTGCTGCTATTTTTAGTGCTAACCTAGACGAATTTTTCATGGTTAGGGTCGCCGGTTTAAAACAACAAGTCCAAGCAGGTGTAACGAAATTAAGCGCCGATGGACGACCTCCTCTAGAACAATTAACCGCTATTAGCGAGCGTCTTCGTCCTTTAGTTAAAGATCAAGATCATCTCTTTGAATATACCTTAAGAAATCTTTTGATTAATCAGGGAATTTATCTTATTAATTATGTTGATTTAGATCAAGAACAAAGAACCTATTTACATCAATATTTTGATGACAATATTTTCCCGGTGTTAACCCCGTTAGCGGTTGATCCCTCACACCCTTTCCCTTATATTTCTAATCTTAGTTTAAACTTAGGGGTGGTGGTACGAGATCCTGAGACAGAAGAAGAACATTTTGCACGGGTAAAAGTCCCTGGTGTATTGCCTCGTTTTGTATCCCTTCCCCCAGAATTAAGACATCAAGAAGACGATCAAACCGCTATTTGGACAGGAGTTCCTTTAGAACAAGTGATTGCCCATAATCTTGAGGCTTTATTTCCTGGTATGATTGTCCAAGAATGTCATCCGTTTCGAGTGACAAGAAATGCCGATTTATCTGTAGAAGAAGACGAAGCCGATGACTTATTGTTAGCGATTGAACAAGAGTTAAGAAAACGACATATTGGTAAATCGGCTGTGCGTTTAGAAATTCATGCAGGTACCCCTGAACCTATTAGAAACCAACTGATAGAAGACTTAGAATTAGAAGAAATTGATGTTTATGATATCGAAGGATTATTAGGGTTAAAAGACCTCTTTTATTTTATGTCCCTTCCTTGTCCTGACTTAAAAGATGAACCCTGGAGTGCGGTTATTCCCCACGGGTTACAACGGGTCAAAAAAATTGTAAATGATAATGATGAAGGGAAGGTTCAACAAGAAGGGGAAGATATTTTTTCTATTATTCGTCAAGGGGATATTTTAGTTCATCATCCTTATCATTCTTTTAGTGCTTCGGTACAACAATTTATTACCCAAGCTGCTTATGATCCGGACGTTTTAACCATAAAAATGACCCTGTATCGAACCTCAGGGGATTCTCCTATTGTTAATGCTTTAATCGCTGCTGCTGCTAATGGTAAACAAGTGGCTGCTTTAGTGGAATTAAAAGCGAGATTTGATGAAGAAAATAATATTATTTGGGCCCGTCGTCTCGAACAATCGGGGGTTCATGTGGTTTATGGTTTAGTAGGATTAAAAACCCACACAAAAATCATTTTAATTGTGCGCCAAGAAGGTAAACAAATTCGTCGCTATGTACATATTGGAACCGGAAATTATAATCCTAAAACAGCTAAATTATATACTGACTTAGGACTGTTCAGTTGTCGAGAAGAATTAGGGGCAGATTTAACAGATTTATTCAACTTTTTAACCGGTTATTCCCGTCAAAAATCCTACCGTAAATTATTAGTTGCTCCTGTAAATATGCGCGATCGCATGGTGTCTATGATTAATCGAGAAGCGGAACATTGTCGTAATGGAGGGAGTGGTCGTATTGTGGCCAAAATGAATTCTTTAGTCGATCCACAAATTATTGAAACCCTTTATCAAGCGTCCCAAGCAGGGGTTAAAATTGATTTAATTGTCCGAGGAATTTGTTGTTTAAAACCTGGAGTTGAAGGGGTTAGTAATAATATTAATGTGATTAGTATTATTGGTCGTTTTTTGGAACATTCCAGAATTTTTTATTTCCATAATGGAGGAGAAGAAGAGATTTATATCGGTAGTGCTGATTGGATGACTCGAAATCTTTCCCGTCGAGTTGAAGCTATTACCCCTGTAAAAGATACAAAAATTGCTCAAGAATTGCAAGAAATTTTAGGGGTTATGTTAGCAGATAATCGTCAAGCGTGGGAATTAAAATCCGATGGGAGTTATATTCAACGTCAACCCCAAAGTAAAGGACATGAGCAAAGTTCTCAGAAAACTTTTATGGAAATGGCTCTACAATCTCTTAATGAATAATTAGATATTTAAAAATGAAAAGTTGCGGAGAGAAATGGTCCATTCAAATTAGTCTCAAATCCAAAGTTATTATTATCTCTGGAATTTCTATAGTCGATTTTATAGAAATGATAACCAAGTTGCAAAGAAATTTGTTTATGAATCCACCAATCAACACCAAATAATAAATTCCAACTAATATCTGTTTCTCCTGCTAATCCGAATCCTGAAGCATCTCCCCGCAACCAAAATGTAACCGGGTCAGAAATTTGTAGGCCAACTTTTCCTCCTAATAAGGGTTCAAACCAAGTTCTATCTCTCCGAAAATTTTGTTTAGTTGTTGTTTCGAGATTGATTAAGGAACTGGATATTCTAGTGGTAGTAATTGTTTCAATATCGGCTCTCCCGACAGTGTGGGGTAAAAAGTATAATAGACTACATACCTAAAATGGTGGGTTAGGTTGCAGACCATAAGTTATTGTGTTTTCATAAAAATCAACCCTGCGCCTAACCCACCCTACGAGGTA
>JASJDN010000155.1 GCA_030065205.1 Crocosphaera sp. | reverse complement strand
TTGTTTAGGATAAACCTTGTATTCGAGAACAAACATCGATTGATACTTAACCCATTAGTATCATTCTAACACAGATTTCCTGACTGTGCGTCCTAAAGGACGGGGCTTGAACCCCTGATTTTTTGGTCAAAGTTTTGGTCGTTTTGTCTCGTTTTTCCCATAAGAGAGTTAAAGCAAACTCTAATAAGGGTAAAAATCCTTGCTTTTTACCCACATCACTCAGTAAGCGTAACAATAAATCATTTTCTATCTGATATCCTTGATGTTGAGCCGGTTTAACAATAATGTCTTGTTTATCTTTTTCTTGCAACGGAGGAATATATATTGCTCGATGCTGAATAATTTGATGTAAAGATTGATACTGTAAGCAGCGATCTAAAAAATCGGCTCGCATAGTAGTGATAATAGCGAAATTATAAGGATTTTTGACCTTAATTTGGGTAATCAGGTCAATAAACCGCTTTCTCTCTTTTTCCTCACTACAAACCGTAAACACTTCTTCAAACTGGTCAATAAATAGAAAATATTTGCGAGAATTGGGCAAAAATTGAATAATATCGCTGATCTTTTTTTCCTCATCCTCAATGATTTCGTCTAACTCACTTTCCTCTAAAGTTACTTGTTCCTTAAAAACTTGTATTAATTGGCTTAAGGGTTTACTTCCTGGCTTAATCGTTGGTAAAATACACCATTCTTGACTTTTTGCTTCCAACCATGCCATCACTCCTGCATACACTACCGAAGATTTACCACTGCCAGAAGCTCCAATAATGGGAATAACGCCAAATTCCTCTAATTTTTGTTTAATATCTTCCGTTAATCGCTGTCTACCGAAGAAAAACGCTTTTTCTTTAGCTGTAAACACATTTAATCCTTGATAGGGACAAACAATTTTACTATTATTATCTCGTATTGGTTCAATTTCTGAGATTTCTTGGTTATTAGATAGGGGATACTTAACCAACGTAATTGATTCACCAATTCCCATTCGCATTGGGGTTTGTAACTTACCCCCCATTTTTCTATTCACAAAATCAAAAAGGCGATCGCAACTTATTTTCCCTTTTTCATCTTTCCTCTTATCAGATAAACCCTCAATAATTGCACCCGAAAAAACACTATGTTCTTCTTTCCTAATACTTTTTGCTGTTTCAAATGAACGACAAGCTGTTATTAAGTAATAATTCTGTCTATATTCAAATGTCTTTAAACTCTTTTGCATTAAATGGGTTTCAATGAAATTGCCACTATGACAACAATCTAATAATAAAACTAATTCACTCAAGTTTGCTTTTTCAATTAAATAGTTTAAATCCTCTAAAGGTAAAGCATTTTCTTGTTTAATAATTGGCTGATCTTGATCCGTTACCTTACAATTTGAAGTCGCTAAAAATCCCTTTTCCCTTCCCAAGCGATCGCAGATCGTAAACCCATGACCCGTAAAATAAATCAAAGCTGGTTGATTTTCCGCTTTTTTAGTTAAAAATAGTTCTAATTCATTATATAACTCCTCATCTGTAACTTTTCCTGCTTTCATCTCGTATTCTGCTGTATCAGCATTCCCTTTTCTGGGTAATCTGGTTATGTCATAATCTCCATATTGATGTAAAATTTTAGCGATCGCTTCTGCATCTTGGGTGGTTTTGGGAAGTGGTTTATCTTTATAAGCATAACCGTATTCAGGAATAGCAATAATTAGCGCATATTTTGTCATTCTTCCAGAAACAAACAAGTATTGAGTTTCTATTGTAAATTATTTACAGGAATAGGACATGAATTTCATAAAATTTAACCATTAGAATTTTCAAACTATTTTACAATTAACAAGATGCTCTTAAATGCTGTTTGTAAAGTTAGTCTTACAGTCAATATAAAGTATTCTATGTGGTTGGTTATGGCAGATTAGTGTATTAATAATTACTATTAATGCTTAACTATCACCTAACACATCCTCCTGGTCTGAAACGACTATTTTTGTGCATTATAATTGGATTTTGTTGGGTTTCATTCCTCAACCCAACCTACGTCTACGCAAAAGCTACTAACCAGAAATTACCTAAAAAAATGGCCCAAAAACTATATTTTGAAACGGATAAAGGATTGACAGATATTGATATGAATTCTGTTATTATTATTCCTGAAGAAGATGATGGAATTGATGACATGGGAGGTTTACCTATTAATGTTAGTCAACAATTAGATCAAGCACAACAAATGATAAGAGACTGTGCAGAATATACTTTAAATTCTTTCAAGAATTTTGCTGCTGCTGAAGTAGATGAAATTACGTTAAAATTTGGTATAAAATTAGGAGGCGAAGCCGGCATTCCTTGTATTACCAAAGGAACAGCAGAAAGCAATATCGAGATTGAGATTAAATGTAAGTTTTCTGAATAATTATTCAAATTGGACAAAATAGAAGTTTAAAAATATAGTAACTTTTATACTTCTGAAAGAGAAAATTTTCTTGTGTTAGGAGTTAAATATTAAATGGAATTAAGGTGTTAAAAGAAATTAACACCTTAATTGATATAACTAACTTTTCATCCAAGGACGAGTTGCGGTGGTGGGGAACATTTGTTTGAACATAAATTGACGTTCATTGGCTGATTTTGGACCGAAGTTCCAGAGACTTTCATAGAAGAAGAAGGACACCCCAGCAAACTTTTGATTACGGGTTGCTTGTACTTGGTCGTTAATACGTTGCATGGGAACGGGACGGCCTTTTAATCCAGATAAAACCCCGACAGCAAAGGGAATATGTGCCTTAGCTTGTCGCACTTCCGGTTGATTAATTTCCCGTTGAAAATCTACCATATTGGGACGATAGACTTGTAAGACTAATTCTTCTATGAGTCCTTTTCTTTCCCAACTAACCCAGTCTAAAAGAAAACAATTTTTAGAGAAGGTTTGAGGGTTAGGAGAAACAGAAACAATAATATCAGGTTTAACGGCTTTGACGGCGGCAAAAACCTCTCCCATATATTCAGTAATCTTGTTATTTCTCCATTCTGTCCATTCCGTCCAAGCTGCATCTTTCGCTAAACAATTATTACGCCCCATCTTTAAGTAACTGGGAGTTTTGGGGGGCATTTTTCCGTTATGTTCTTGTTGATAAAGTTGCACCGTTACATCATCGTAACCGAAATCAAAGGGAATACCAAAATGATCATCCACTTGAATGCCATCAATATCGTAATTGGTAACAATTTCTACCAATAAATTGGTTAAAAATTCTTGGACTTCAGGGTTAAAGGGACTTAACCATACTCTTTGATGAGTATTCCCTTCTAACCACATGGTGCTATTATCTTGTCGTTTGGTTAACCAATCTTGATGACGTTTGGCTAATTCAGAATCAGCCGGTGCCATAAATCCAAATTCAAACCAAGGAATAACAGACATTCCCTTATCGTGGCCTTGTTTAACAATTTCTTTGAGAACATCTCGACCTTGTAGCCCTTCGGTGGGATCTAATTTTTTACCGACTACTGATTGAGCAACCTCAGAAGGATATAAGGTATAACCCCAATTCCAAACCGTGGGATATAGGGTATTAAAGTTTAGTTGAGACAGGGTATTGATGCCTTCTGTGAGGGTTTTGGGATTGAATAAAACCTCACTATCAATATTGGTTAACCACACCCCTCTAATTTCTGCGGGTTGGTTACGAGATTGAGCAGAATAAGGAAGAGTGAAAGGAATTAAGGTTAAATAGATGCCAAACAGAACTAGAAAAATGAGCCAACTTTGACGACCCCAACGACGGCTAAAGGTAACCAGTGCATCAGCACTTTTATCAAATAAGTTTTGCTTCATAATTTTTGCAAAGAGAAAATGAACAAAAATATCGTAATTAGTGAGAATTGATTCTAAGTATAATCCCTCATTAAAACCCAGTTTTCTAAGGTGGGCAAAGTTTCCTATTTTACGGGTAGTCTAGATCAATGTTTGATTTGCCCACCCTACTGTCTATCAATAATTGATAAAATTCTGACCCCTGACATTATTCTCCATTAATATGAACAATGACTTGACGTTGATGACTGCGTTGACGATGTTCCCATAGATAGATACCTTGCCATGTTCCTAACACCAATCGACCCTGAGAAATGGGGATTTGTTCCGAGGTTTTGGTTAACATGGAGCGAATATGTGCTGGCATATCATCAGGGCCTTCTGTGGTATGAATATAAAGTTTAGAATCTTCAGGAACCAACTTAGAAAAGAAATGACTTAAGTCTGTAAGAACATCAGGATCAGCATTTTCTTGAATAATTAAAGAAGCCGACGTATGTCTCACAAAAATAGTACAGAGTCCTGTTTTAATCCCCGATTGATTGACAACGTTTTCCACATCACGGGTAATAGGATGAAAGTCTTTTCCTCTGGTTTGAATCTTCAATGCTTGCTGATAATGATTCATTTTTTGTACACAATAGACTAGGGATAATTCTAGAGAATAAGCCAATATTTCGACAAAATTGTTCTCTTCTGGTTTAACATACTCACAGGCCGTTTCTATTTTCTCATGTTACTTAAGATAAACTGTCCCACTATTTTAAAATTTCCATGACCATTATTGCCATTATTCCAGCCCGTGGGGGGTCAAAAGGGGTTCCTCGAAAAAATGTTCTTCCCTTAGCAGGGAAACCGTTAATCGCCCATTCCATCCAAGATGCTCAAGAATCTACCTTGATCGATGCAGTGTATGTTTCTACGGATGATCAAGAAATTGCGACGATTTCTAGGCAATATGGGGCAAAGATTATCCATCGCCCGGCTGAGTTGGCTAATGATACGGCTTCTTCTGAATCGGCTTTGATTCATGGGTTAGAACAGTTAGAACAGGAAAAGATTAACCCAGATTTATTGGTGTTTTTACAATGTACCTCCCCCATACGAACCGGACGAGATATTAATCAAGCGATCGCAAAATTAAACGCTCAACAAGCGGACTCTCTTGTATCTGTCTCTCCCTCCCATCGTTTTCTCTGGGAAGAAGTGGATGGGGTTGCTAAGGCGATTAACTACGATTATCGTCATCGTCCCCGTCGTCAGGATATGAACCCCCAATATGTAGAAAATGGGTCAATTTATGTTTTTAAACCTTGGGTACTCAAAGAACATAACAACCGACTGGGGGGAAAAATAGCCCTTTATGTGATGAGTGAAATGGCTGCATTAGAAATTGATTCGGTAAATGATTTTCAAATGATAGAGTTTTTAACTGGAAAGTAGGGAACAAAGTTAAACTTATGGAAATTTTAGTTATTAGTAATGGTCATGGAGAAGATGTCATTGCCTTGTCTATTATTGAAGCGTTGAAAAAGTTTCCTAACCTGTCTAAAATTTCTGCTTTACCCTTAGTAGGTACAGGGTATGTCTATGAAAAAGCCAATATCCCTATCATTGGTACAGTGAAAACCATGCCATCAGGAGGGTTTAACCAAGAGATTAATCAATTATGGCGTGATGTTAATGGGGGGTTATTAACCCTGACTTATCATCAATATCAAACCATCAAACAATGGGGAAAAAAGGGAGGCAAAATCTTAGCGGTAGGGGATATTCTTCCCTTGTTATTTGCCTGGTTAAGTGGAGGAGAGTTTGCCTTTGTGGGAACCGCCAAATCAGAATATTATCTGCGGGATGAAACAGGATGGTTAAAATCTACACCCCTTGTTGAACGTTGGCTAGGATCGATGTATTATCCTTGGGAACGCTGGTTAATGACTCGTTTGGCTTGTCGAGGCGTTTTTGTGAGAGATAGCCTTACTGCTCAAATTTTGCAGAGATGGTCGATCCCTGTGTATGACTTAGGCAATCCCATGATGGATAACTTGTTGGTGAACCCATCCCCCACCGTTCTCTCTGAGACAGAACCCTTGATTATTCTCCTCTTACCAGGGTCAAGAATGCCCGAAGCCCAACACAATTGGCAATTAATTCTCCAAGGGGTTCAAAGCGTCAGAGAAGCCATTTCTAAGCGATCGCTGTTATGTTTAGCCGCTATTACCCCCAGTTTCAACACCGTTCCGTTTCAAGAAGATTTAATCGATAAAGGCTGGAACAAAGCAACCCATATCCCCCAAAATTTAGCGATCGCCGATCCTGACCCTATTGCCTTCACTCAGGGTCAAACTACCCTCATACTCACCCAACACACCTATCAAACTTGTTTACAACTCGCCCATGTTGGCCTTGCTATGGCCGGAACTGCTACAGAACAATTTGTTGGGTTAGGGAAACCGGTTATTACCTTCCCTGGAGAGGGACCCCAGTTCACCCAAAAGTTTGCCCAAAATCAAACCCGTCTACTAGGGTGTTCGGTGACTTTAGTCGATACCCCTCAACAGATCGGAAATACCTTAACCCAATTACTGGATAATCCCCAACAATTACAAACTATTGCTAATAATGGCCAAAAACGTCTCGGTCTTCCAGGGGCTGCTCAAAGAATTGCCCATTGCATAATTAACGAGTGTTTTAAGTAGCTCGACATTAGAATAAAACCAGCCATAAAGGATATCTTTGTCCTTTCCCTTGACGACAATCCTTGACTTTCTTTAACATTATAGAAATTTTTTTAATGTATTAAGCGATCGCAGACAAGTCCATCATCGAAGCGATGGCTTTTCATTGGACAATTAGACTCTACTTTGAAACAGCCCTGCCTTGAGAAGAGGGGAGGCAGGAGTAAGATTACAGCTATGCTGACTATTGCTTGATTTTCTTAAGTTGTCACGAATGGTCTTATATGGTTGATTAATTTATTAATTCTTTGAAAATTAAGGTTCAGGTTTATAGAAAATAGATAATTGAATTCAGGTATTTTAACTGATAATAATACCGTAGGATTTCCCATGACCGCCTCTAATAATCAGAATTATAAATTAATTATATTCTTATTTGATTGGGACGGGAAAAACTAATGATTAATACTACTTTAGAAACGGGTCAAAAACTATCAGGAACTGATGGCAACGATACCCTTGCTGGAGGGGAAGGAAACGATACTATTTGGGGTCGTAATGGAGATGACTCCCTCTCAGGAAATGGAGGAGACGATAAAATTATTGCTAGTCATGGAGATGATCAGGTTTCCGGTGGAGAAGGAAATGATCGACTTTGGGGAAATAATGGTAATGACACCCTCTTTGGTGATGCTGGAGACGACACCATAAAAGGTGGAATGGGAGAAGATATCCTTAACGGAGGAGAGGGCAATGATCGCTTAATCAGTCGCAGTGATGCCGGAGAACCGAAGATTGCCCAAAATACTAACGAATCTAAAGTTTACCCTAATCAACCCTTTCTCAACGCTGATGATACCTTAATTGGAGGATCGGGAGGGGATACTTTCCGCTTTGAACTGTTAATTAATGCTAAAGAGGCGATCGCCCAAAAACACGCCGATCCCGTCACGGGTAAAGTGGACTGGAAAGCAGTCGCCCACGAAAATGATAACGTTCATGATCACTGGGTTGACAGCATTGGTAATGATGTCATTTTAGACTTTAATCAAAGTGAAGGGGATAAAATTGAAATTGCGGGTCATACCGTAGAAGTTAGTAATATTGAATATGTTGATGTCAATAATGATGGCATCCTCGAATCCATTATTCACTTAATTAGTAATCAAGGGCCGAATGGCGGGGCCCACAACCAAGATGAACTAGGGACAATAACCGTTTATGGTGATAAGGTTGAAACGTCTGATTTAAGGGTTAATGCTGGGGTTTTTTATGGGGCTTTTAACTCTATCTATAATAGGGTAGGAACTGATCAAGATGACTTGTTATCCGGTACTAATAACGCAGACACCATTGATGGTGGTGATGGTAATGACTCTATTTTTGGAAAAGCTGGTGATGATAGAATTTTTGCCGGAGACCGGGATGATCAAGTCTTTGGAGGAGAAGGTAGCGATCGCATCACAGGAAATGAAGGCAATGATAGTCTTTACGGTGGTAATGGTGATGATCACCTTTGGGCCGGAGACGGGGATGATCAAGTCTTTGGAGGAGAAGGTAACGATCGCATGACCGGAAATGAAGGCAATGATAGTCTTTACGGTGGTAATGGTGATGATCACCTTTGGGCCGGAGACGGGGATGATCAAGTCTTTGGAGGAGAAGGTAGCGATCGCATGACCGGAAATGAAGGCAATGATAGTCTTTACGGTGGTAATGGTGATGATGTCATCAGCGATGGCATGGGAGAAGATATCTTTGATGGGGGAGATGGCAATGATATCCTCATCAGTCGTAGTGATGCAGGAGAACCCAATATTGCCCAAGAAACCAAGGAATCTAAAGTTTATCCGGATCAACCCTTTCTTAACGCTGATGATACCTTAATTGGAGGATCTGGGGCTGATACTTTCCGCTTTGAACTGTTAATTAATGCTAAGGACGAGATTGTTGAAAAACACGCCGATCCCATCACGGGTAAAGTGGACTGGAGAGGAGTAGCCCACGAAAATGATAACGTCCATGATCACTGGGTTGATAGTATTGGTAATGATGTTATCCTCGACTTTAATAAAAGCGAAGGAGATAAAATCAGAATTGCCGGTCACACTGTAGAAGTTAGTAACATTGAATATGTTGATCTTAATCAAGATCAAATCCTAGAATCTATTATTCACTTAATTAGTAATCAAGGGGCGAATGGTGGGGCTCACAACCAAGATGAACTAGGAAGCATTACTGTTTATGGTGATCTGGTTGAAGCATCTGATTTAAGAGTTAATACTGGTGTTTTCTATGGGGCTTTTAATGCCATTGATATTGCATGATTTAATGATATTTTCTTAATTAAAGTAGGGTTTTTCTTATGATTAGCCCTACTTTTTTTGTGATTCTGTGAAGTCTTATTAATGTTTAGTAGTTCACTCACGAAACAAGACATCTGCAACCTTAACAATGTCGTTCATTTCTTCAACATCATGAACCCGTAAAATATCCGTTTGAGAAGCGATCGCATGACAACAAGCGGCTGCAGTTCCCCACACTCTTTTTTTAGGATTTGTTTCGTCTAAAATATGTCCAATAAAACTTTTACGAGAAACTCCGACCAAAATGGGACAGTTTAACTCATGAAAACGAGATAAATTTTTTAATAAATCTATATTTTGTTGATAAGTTTTAGCGAAGCCAATACCTGGATCAATAATAATATTATGCCGTTCAATTCCTGCTTTAATAGCTTGATTAATTTGACATTTTAACCATTCTATGATCTCATTAACTAAGTCATAATAATCTGTTTTTTGTTGCATAGTTTTAGGGGTGCCTCGAATGTGCATAATAATCATAGGAACCTGCAAACTTGCTACCTTTGCAAACATTTTTGTATCAAAGGTTCCCCCAGAAATATCATTAACTATATCTGCTCCTGCTTCAATGGCTGCTTCAGCAATCTGGGATCTTGTGGTATCGATAGAAATAGGAATAGAACTGCTTTGACGTAACGCTTTAATAATAGGAATAACTCGTTTTAACTCATCTTCCAGGGTAATTTCTTCCGCACCGGGACGAGTAGATTGTCCTCCAATATCAATAATATCTGCACCCCTATCAATCATCTTTTTAGCTTGTTTTAGTGCCGTCTCAAGACTATTAAAGTCTCCACCATCACTAAAACTATCAGGGGTAACATTTAATATTCCCATTAAATAAGTACGTTTTCCCCAGTCAAAAATATGATCTCGAATGTTTAAAGGTTTCATGATTGTTATTCTTAAAACGGTAGGGATTAACTATCGTTAACCCCTACAAATTCCAATTATTATTGATAGTTAACAATACGAGCAAAGTTAACCGGGTCTAAACTAGCACCCCCAACTAAAGCCCCATCAATATCGGATTGCTTCATAATTTCATCGATATTATTAGGTTTTACCGAACCTCCGTATTGAATGGTGACGTTTTTATTAGACAATTGCTCACGAATCATCTTAATAATGCGGTTGGCTTCTGTTGCATCGCAAGTATCTCCGGTACCGATAGCCCAGATGGGTTCATAAGCAATGACTAAGTTGCTTTGATCCACATTCACTAAGCCTTTTTGCAGTTGATTGATAATAACCCTTTCGGCTTCTTTTGCGTCCCGTTGCTGTTTGGTTTCCCCCACACAGAGAATCGGGGTTAAGCCGTGACGTTGGGCGGTTAACACCCGTAAATTAGCGGTTTCGTCCGTTTCTCCGAAATATTGACGGCGTTCACTGTGACCAATGACCACATAATCTACGCTTAATTCTGTGAGCATCGGTCCAGAAATTTCACCGGTGTAAGCCCCTTGATCCTCCCAATGGACGTTTTGGGCCCCTAAACGAACTTTTCCCCCATGCAAGCTTTTTGAGAGGATGCTAAGGGCAGTAAAGGGGACACAGAGAACGATTTCTCTGGCTTCGTCTGTCTCTTCTACGTTTGATTTTAATACTGTTAAAAACTCTAGGGCTTCGGCCTGAGTTTTGTGCATTTTCCAGTTACCTGCAATGATAATTTTTCCGACAGCCATTTTCAATAATCTACATCAACAGTTATTTTGCAAACTTCTAGTTTAGTCTGAATGGGGGATCTCTGGATAGGGGGAGACAGGGGGAGGGGGAGACGGGGGGAGTATGGGGAGTTAGGATGCTTCGTCATTTTATATGCTAGTCGGGCATTTATCCCTAGGTTTTGACACTCTCCCGTTAAATCAAAGATTGTAACGGGAGATTCTTGCCTCTTTCAGATTGCCTCGTAACTAGATGCTAATTTCTTAGCACCCCCGTCCGACCGACTCCACAAGCTTTTTATGTTTTCTGG
>JASJDN010000154.1 GCA_030065205.1 Crocosphaera sp. | reverse complement strand
GGCAGTGAGGACAGATAATTCCTTCATTTAAAAACTCTAAGTTTAAGCAAATAAATCCTTCTTGTTGTTGGCAACTTAAAACTGTTATGTTTGGTAATTTAAGTAAGTTAGTGAGATTAAAGTCCATTCGGAATATGGGATAAAACGTAGCTACCGCTACATTTTACCCCATATTGTTGAAAGAGCCTGAAATAAATTTTAAATCTTTTTTATTAAAGCGATACTTTTGTAAATCAGCAATTCTCAGGAAAGGTACACCTTGACTAATATATTCTAGGGAGTCAGATGATCCATATTTAAAGCATGATGACAAATCTTTCAGTCGTTTAATCTTCCACTTTTTCTCTAAACAGGAAGTTTCTAGACACTTATAAAATTTATCATATTTCGGTTGATAATACTCAGCATCAAAACGTCCAGACGACAAAAACGAATCCGAAAACGACTTAACTGTAATGGTTTCTTCTGGGGGTTGCCAATCTTTTAAACCTAATTCTGAAAGTAGTAATTCTTCGGCTTGGGTATAAAAGTGTTTACTTTCAGAAAATTTGTTTCTAGCTATTACCACACTTTCTATGATCTTTTCTTGAAAAAACTTAGAAAAAAAAGGGACTCTAACCTTTTTCAGCAAAATACTCGTTATAGTTGGCTGTCCCGTCCCAGTCGTTATTCTATTAATTTGGTTAAGTCCATATTTTGAGCATAGAAAAATGGATACATAATCAGCAATGATAGGATTTTTTAAGCGAAAATAAATTAAATTTGGACTCATATTCGCTTCAAAATCTTTTCCTTTGTAAACACCTAGCCGACCTATTGTATTACCACGCACACCCATTAATAAATCATTATATTTAAGTTGAGTTGATTTGAATTGATCATGAACAGCTTTGTTAATATAAGCTAATCCAGCATCATTAATTAAAGGGCTATCTAAATCATCAATTCTAAAGAATGGAATACCATTATCAACATATTCAAACCCATACATCATAGGATTTCTGTTAATATTTTCACACAGCTTACCGAGAGTCTCACATTTCTGCTGGTCTAAAAATGTCTCAGTGATTAAAAATTGTGGTTCATAGTAGTTAGAATCAATTCTAGAGTCAGATGAAAGTTGACTAAACTTAACTTCAACAGCTTCCAGCCTATCCATTAATTGTTGATACCCCACAGCATCAAAAGGTTTTACAGATAGGCTAGATTGAAAAAAACTTAAATTCTCCTTTTTTGCAAACTCAATAAACGCCTCAGCAATACCATCCTCCGTGAACCCTTCATGATTATACAAATCATGATCAACAATCCAATGTTTATGATTATCTAACAATAACTCCGGCGAATCATCCCCTTTTTTCACATAAATCTTTTCCCCAGAATTATCCTTACCGGACTTTCTCATGGTGGCAAAAAAGATATTATAATCATCCTGACGAGGACACAAGGCCCCAACTTTGGGATCATCGTTCCATTTCTGCACCAACAACACCGAGGTTTTTGTCCTCGTATGGGGTTTAAACGTATTGCCATGTAACCCCACCACCGCCAAAATACGACACCTTTCCGCAATAAACTCCCTAATATTCTTATCCGAAGAATTATTAAACCGGCCTTGAGGCAAAACGATCGCCATTCCTCCCCCAGGTTTCAAAAAGTCCAGGTTTCGTTCAATAAATAATATATCCCGTCCGATTTTATTATATTGCTTACCATTGGGCTTTTTTGCCAACTCATAACGGGCGATCATCCGAGGTTCTTTAATATCCCCGGCAAAAGGTGGGTTGGCCATCAACACATCAAACTGAAATTCCCGATAATCTTTATTCCCCTTGGGCCGTCGTTTTTTCAGTCGTCTAAACCCCGTATGATAAATATCGTCCCATTCCTCCTGTTTCGTGATTTCATCCCATAGTTCATAATCTAACGTATTCAGGTGTAACACATTGGTTTGTCCATCCCCTGCGATTAAATTAAGGGTTCTCGCCACCCGTACCGCTTTTTCATCAAAATCAATCGCAAATACCTTCTCTTCGACATATTCCTTGCAACGAGGGGGTTTCTCTTCCAAAGAAAACAAATGACTCGCTTGTAACCCCTCATCGTCTAAAATATCTCGCCACACATGGAAAATAGTATGAACCGGAAACCCCGATGAACCGGCAGCAGTATCAATCATATACTCATCTTCTTGAGGGTTCAACATCTTGACACACATATCAATGACATAGCGAGGGGTGAAAAATTGCCCTTTTTCCCCTTTACTGCTTTGGTTGATCAAATATTCAAACGCTTCGTCAATAACATCTAGGTTAGAGTTAAATAGTTTTACATTTTCCAAGGAAGACACACACACAGATAAATGGGATGGGGTAAGGCTAATTTTTGCATCCTCTGTAAATACTCCTTCCCATTTTTTCTTAGCTTGATCAAAAAGATCCTGAATTTTTGTTTTTAATGCGGTTTCCGTTTGTCCCGTATTACGAAACTCCAAAGAACGAGTCGATCGCCGATTTCCTTGTCCCGAATACCACTCATCATAAAGTTTAGTAAAAATTAGTTTAAACAACTCTTCAAATACATCTACCCCTGCATTCGCTAACACCTCATCTTCCATTTCTTCGATCAAAGTTTTGAGGGATTTATTTTCTTTCTCTAACTTATCATTATCGATCAAGTCTTCCAGGGTGAATTTAATTTGTAGAATATCCGCTAAGGTTTGATTCGCCTTCGGTAAACCTGGAATATCTTCAAAATAATTAGGATCTTTGCGTTGGTAATAAGAAATTTGCTCCCCATTTGTCCAAATAGCAATGGGTGAACCGGTAGCATTACAATAAGAACGAAGTTGATTTTTTCCGTCTTTTAATTTGGGTTTTTTCACCTCCACAACCATATACACCGTATTAGGACGATCTTTATCCATGATGACAATATCGGCCCGTTTTACTTCCCGTCCAAAATTAACCCCATATTCTACTTGAATACGACTGAGGGGATAATGAAAGCGATCGCTTAAAACTCGTAAATATAACTGTCGGATCACTTCTTCAGGGGTTAGTTTAATAGCTTTTTGACGCACTAAACAAACAGTATAAGGAACTATCCCTTTTTTCGTTTCTTTGGTGGTAATACTTTGTTCTAGCTGTTCAATTTCTTCGGGTGTAAATTGTGACAACTTATAATTTGAGTCTTTAAGAATATCCTCTAGGTTCATAATTTAATTACTATTACACTGTACAACTTTTTACCAAATCAAAGATAAATCTAATGTAAATTCGGGTAAAACATCCTCTCCTGAGAGGGTTTGAGGATTATCTAAAATCTCTTTTTCTTGTCCTTGACGATAAACTTCGACTTGCTTCTTGTCAGGGTTAATTAACCAGCCCAATTTTACCCCATTATCCATATATTCTTGCATCTTTTCTTGAATGTCCTTTAAAGAATCGGTTTTAGACTTTAATTCTAAGACAAAATCTGGTGCAATGGGTGGAAACTTTTCTTTTTCTTCTTGTGTTAATTTATTCCATCTTTCTTCTTGAATATAAGCCACATCTGGTGAACGCTTACTCCCTAACGGAAGTTTAAAACCGGTAGAAGAATCAAAGATTTGTCCTGATTTTTTACGACGATTCCAAATACCAAAATCCATAATTAACTCAGCGTTTCTTCTTCCCGTTTCTCCTCCTGTGGGTGACATAACAATAATTTCTCCATTTTGATTTTGTTCTAACTTTAACTCAGGGTTATTACAGCAAAGTTGAAAAAATTGTTCATCGTTAATCTGAGTAATGACATCAAAGTTAATGGTATAAGCATTCATTCTAATATCTCCGCATTCTTTGACTAAATAATTATCATAACAAAAATCATCAGTCTAATGCAGCTTCCTTAATTTTCTGTTGACAAATTTTGACAAACTGTTTTTAATTATTTATCTTAATCTTATTTGACTCAACAATAAATCTTTACCAAATCAGGGCTAAATCTAATGTAAATTCGGGTAAAATATCCTCTCCTGAGAGAGTTTGAGAATTATCTAAAATCTCTTTTTCTTGTCCTTGACGATAGATTTCTACTTGCTTTTTTTCAGGGTTAATTAACCAGCCTAATTTTACCCCATTATCCATATATTCTTGCATCTTTTCTTGAACTTCCTTTAAAGAATCGGTTTTAGACTTTAATTCTAAGACAAAATCAGGGGCAATGGGGGGAAACTTTTCTTTTTCTTCTTGTGTTAATTTATCCCATCTTTCTTGTTGAATGTAAGCAACATCTGGAGAACGCTTACTCCCTAAAGGAAGTTTAAACCCGGTAGAAGAATCAAAAATTTTCCCTAATTTTTTACGACGATTCCAATTGACAAAATCGGCATTTAATTCAGCATTATAGCTTCCTGTTTCTCCTCCTGTCGGTGACATAATAATGATTTCTCCATTTTGATTTTGTTCTAACTTTAACTCAGGGTTATTACGACAAAGTTGAAAAAATTGTTCATCGTTAATCTTAGTAATGACATCAAAATTGATAGTGTAAGCATTCATCCTGACATCTCCGCATTTTTTGACTAAATAATTATCATAACAAAAATCATTAGTCTAATGCAGCTTACTTAATTTTTTGTTGACAAATGTTGACAAACTGTTTCTAACGGTAAATCAAGTGCGTGAGAAATTTGTTCATAGGTTAATCCTAATTTTAATAATTTAGGAATTGTCTCTAATTTTGTTTTATTTTTAACTGATGTAATCAGATTTTCTGCCTCTCCTATAAACTTTTTCATCTCTTCAAACTCAGGACTATAATTAGCATACATTGAGCCAAAATTTATATGATTAATTTGAACATTAGTTCCAGTAATTCTATCAACTATAGAGCGAAAATTGCTTTTATTTATATCTTCATCTAAAACCTCTGAAAGAAGTTGCCAAAGTTTATAACCTTCATCTTTAATATGGCCTTTACTACGATGAATATTTTTGCCAATATCATTATATTTTTGTCCGTTTAAAACCCCTTCTAAAATAGAACCTTGTACATCATTAAAATGCTTTCCTGTGTGAGAAGATACTAACTCATCTAAATATTCAATGACTTTTTGTGTGTCCATAGTTGCTAGTCAACCTATTTTATTTTTTTAATTGTCATTCCGAGGAACGAGGAATCTCCATAGTCCATTATCAGCTAAAATCAGTCTTTTTTCAGACTAAATTTTAAACACTACCAAAAAATAGAATAACCATGAGTTAAATTATATGAAACAAAATAAAATTAATATTTATTCTCAGTTTACTAATTTTCTGCCCAAAAATCTCTTAAAATTTGTTTATTTAGAAGTCAAAAAATAAAGTAAATTCCCGTCTTTCTCCGTCCTTATTTTCTTGTAATTTGTAACTTAATTTGTGTATTGTTTAACTTATATATTCAGTATTAAGTTTATTGATCAAAATGCAACAATTATTTACTTTATCTCGCTTCAATGTAACATTACTTTCTGGTTTGTCAACTGCATCTATTTTATGGAGTCATGGAGTATTAGCAGGTACAATTACTCAAAATGGTAGCGAACTTTTAGCTAATCCTAATGTTTCTTTTCCGACAATAAATCCTACTTTAATTGATGATACCTTGAGATTTGATGGAGGGAATGTTTTATTTGAAACTATCTTAAGATGGGACTTATTTCCAGCTAATAGTTTAACTTCTACCAGTCCAACAACTAGCATTAATATTACTGCTAATTTAACAAGATTAACTAATTCAGTTGACCCTGAAGATTGGGACCCAACATTTTTTCTTTGGGATGGAACTAATATTATTGGAGGTATATTTGGAGATAATCTAGGAGGTGCATTTCGTACTATAGAAGGAACTTCAGATGGAACTTTTAACAATATTATACAAGGACCATTATTAGATGCAGGAAATGGGTTTCCTAATATTGGTGATTCAGCTAATTTTAATTTTAATTTTGAATTAGGAACTGTCTCAACAGAAGTCACTTTATCAGGTTTCGGCGAAACTTTATCCTTTTCTACTAATAATATTGATCGCACTCAACCCCTATCTTTTTTAATTGCTCGAAATGAAGTCCATGAAAGATATGATGTTAACAGTATTACCATAAACTCAGATTTAATTCCTAATGAACCTCAAACTATCCCTGAATCTTCTAATATTGTAGCCTTATTTGTATTTTTAGGTTTAGGATTATTTATAATTAAGAGGAAGTAAGATATCTATTCATAATTAAGGTTTTGTGGTGTATTACGCTATACTAATACACCCTACAATTATCTTAAGCGTAGGGTGGGTTAGACGGCTGTAATTCAGAATTCAAATCATTTATTAAATCTTCTACTGTTCCCTTTTTAGCTGTTCCGTTAGCCATAGCCTCTTTTAATTCCTTAAAATTAACCAAAATCTCTTTTTCTCTTGTTTCAGCCCTATATTGCTGGAGAATTTCTAACAACAAATCTTGCTCATCCCCCGATAAACCCTCAAAAGATTTAATCATTTCCTGCAATGTCATCATTTCATCCCTAAAAAAAGCTAACACGTTGTAATTCTATTCTATACACAACAAAAAAAAGCACCCCCAGTTTTGGGAGTGCTTTCTTGTATTATTTAGTTGTTATCAAGGAATTAACCATTGATCACAGGAGCAGAAACAGGCTCAGCAGAAGCTAAGTCTAAGGGGAAGTTGTGAGCATTACGCTCGTGCATTACTTCCATTCCGATTCCTGCACGGTTTAATACATCAGCCCAGGTGCCGATGACACGGCCTTGAGAATCAAGGATAGACTGGTTGAAGTTAAATCCGTTTAAGTTGAACGCCATGGTGGATACACCCATTGCGGTGAACCAAATACCAATTACAGGCCATGCACCTAAGAAGAAGTGTAACGCACGGCTGTTGTTGAAGGAAGCGTATTGGAAGATTAAACGACCAAAGTAACCGTGAGCCGCTACGATGTTGTAGGTTTCTTCTTCTTGTCCGAACTTGTAACCGTAGTTTTGAGACTCGATTTCAGTGGTTTCACGAACTAAAGAAGAGGTGACTAAGGAACCGTGCATGGCGGAGAATAAAGAACCACCGAATACACCAGCTACACCCAACATATGGAAGGGGTGCATTAAGATGTTGTGTTCAGCTTGGAACACGAACATGAAGTTGAAGGTTCCGGAGATTCCTAAAGGCATTCCATCAGAGAAAGATCCTTGTCCGATGGGGTAGATTAAGAATACTGCGGTCGCTGCGGATACAGGTGCAGAGTATGCAACACAGATCCAAGGACGCATTCCTAAACGGTAGGAGAGTTCCCACTGACGACCCATGTAGCAAAAGACTCCGATTAAGAAGTGGAAGATTACTAACTGGTAAGGACCGCCATTGTAAAGCCACTCGTCAAGTGAAGCAGCTTCCCAGATGGGATAGAAGTGTAAACCGATAGCGTTAGAAGAAGGTACGACTGCACCGGAAACGATGTTGTTTCCGTAGAGTAAAGAACCAGCTACAGGCTCGCGGATACCATCGATGTCCACGGGAGGAGCAGCGATGAAGGCGATGATGAAGCAGGTGGTAGCAGTTAAGAGGGTGGGGATCATTAAAGTACCGAACCAACCGACGTAGATGCGGTTGTTGGTGCTGGTCACCCACTGACAAAACTGTTCCCACAAGGAAACGCTCTCGCGTTGTTGTAAGGTAGTAGTCATAGTTGGTATAATTCCTATTCGTTTTTCAAGGTACGAAGGTTGGCTTTGTTGCCCGTAGGCGTTTGCCGTTTGTATGTATGAATCTATATTAACGAACCTGTAAAGCTTTGTAAAGGGCTGTAACAAAAGAGTTACTTAATAATGTTATAAGTTGAACTTATCTAACACAGGGTGAGGAGTGATAACCAAGTTCCGTTACCTAAAGAAATAGATGGGAACTGCTATATGAAGCTGAAGAACTGAGAGAAATGGTTGACAAAACAGCAATCATTAATCAGGCAATGAACTTAATTTATAATAGATTATTATAGTATTAAAAATTCAAAAATATTACCCATGACTACTATATTAGGTTTGAAACCGCTAATTAAGTTAACATCAGAAGATTTTTATCAACTCTGTCAAATTAATCCAGATTTACCTTTAGAATTAAGTCCTAATGGAGAATTAATTATCATGTCACCTGTTGGTGGGGAAAGTGGAAATCAAGAAGCGAATTTAATCACTGATGTAACTATTTGGAATCGTCAAACTCAGTTAGGATTTGTCTTTAGTTCCTCTACTATTTTTGATTTACCTAATGGGGGGAAACGATCCCCTGATGTTGCTTGGATAAAAAAAGAAAGATGGGAAAGTTTAAACCTTGAACAAAGACAAAAATCCCCCCCTATTTATCCTGATTTTGTGATTGAATTACGTTCTCCTAGTGATAGATTAAAACTGTTACAAGAGAAGATGCAAGAATATTTAGATGCTGGTATAAGATTAGGGTGGTTAATTAATCCTCAAGATAATAATGTTGAAATTTATCGCCCAAATCAATCAGTAGAAGTTTTAAGTTTACCTGTTTCTTTATCAGGGGAAGATGTATTACCTGATTTTAATTTATTCGTTGAATAATTAAGGATAAATCATAAAATGGAAGAGTTATTTGAGTTAAAAGATTTGTTACTCGCAGGTAATATTAATGATGCTTTATTATTGGTTAATGAATTGACAGAAATGAGCAAAGATGATAAGCTCAATAAGATTTTTAGTTTTAGTATTGTTCTATTATTACATCTTATTAAACAACAAGCAGAAAAACGCAGTACCCGTTCATGGGAAGTGTCAATTCGTAATGCAGTACGACAAATTAAACGATCTAATAAAAGACGTAAAGCAGGTGGTTTTTAGTTGACGATTGAAGAATTACGAGAAACTTTAAATGAAGCTTATCCAGCAGCATTAGATCAAGCATCTTTAGAAGCATTTAAGGGTAAATATGAAGCTGAAGAACTTGGGAAAATGGTTGATAAAACTGCTATTATTGAGGAAGGAATAGACTTAATTTTAGAGAAATAAATGGTAGGGTGGGTTAGACGGCTATAATGAACGATTATTACAGAAATATCAGAATCCGTCGTAACCCACCATATTAGCTAAAATAGTAATTAGTCAACTCAGTAGAAACATAAAAAATGAATACCATTGATTTAGTTACACAAAAAATCCAATTATTACCCCCTGATAAACAAGAGGAGGTTTTAGATTTTATTGAGTTTTTAATGACAAAATATAAACCAGAAAAATCTCGGAAATCTGCTGAAGAATTAGCAATTGAACGCATCAAGGATCTTGATGATCCAGATAACCCTGATAAATGGGAAACTGTTGTTGATATTGGTGATGAAATTGACGAAAATGCTTTAAATGAATGGTTAGAAAAACGTGGTTACAAAAAAACGGTATCAAATCAAACTACATAAGTTATTCTCTCAAGAAGATTTATTAACTTTACCTGTTGAACTACAAGAGGATTTTTCTAAGTATCAACAAGTTTTATCCCTTGATCCTTATGAAACGAGAGGAGTACCCAGTCATAGTTTAACAGGTACATTAAGAGGATATCGTGCGTTAGAAATTGATGAAAATGGAGTTAGTTATCGTTTAGTTTATCGTATTTATGAAAAACCTGCACCCAAACGAGTGTTTATTTTAAGTTTTGCAGAACATGATCTTGCTTATGAAAAAGCTAAGGAAAGAAAGTAATAAAAAACTTAGCTTAAAATCCAGTAAAAGTCAATTATTTTGTTTCAGTTTCTAACTTTAAAATTTCCTGACTAAACCAATTTGCTGCACGACTATTTGTTTCATTTTCTAATCTTTTTATGGTTTCTACCAATAACGCAATGGGTAATCCTTTTAAAACTAAAGAAACCTCTGATTCTTGATAGTTTCCATTGGTTTGTAATTGAAAGCAAAATACTCGTTTTCCTTGTACATCAATAACCCAATATTCAGGGATTCCTAAGTCAGCATAAAGATGTTTTTTTTCATCTAAATCACTGGATAAAGTGGTATCAGAAATTTCTCCTACTAAGTTAGGAACTGGCCATTTATCTAGATTAATATAACGACTTTCTCCTGGTTTCCATTTAGGATAATTTTCCCCTAAATAAACCACTAAATCTGGTGAAGCTGATCGTTTTGCTTCTTTTTCTAATAAGACTCCTCCAAATGAGTTCATGGGAATTTCTGGATGGTTACTAAACCAAATAAATAAGATCATCGTAAATAAATCATTAATGGATGTGTCATTAATTCCTTCTTTTCCCATTTGTATTAATAGTTTATTTGCATAATAGTATAGTTTGATTCTTTGATCTTCAATGGTATCTCGATAGGTAATATAATCATTCCATGTTGCTGTTTGCCATTGAGATAAAGGGAAGAGAGTTAATGATTTTTCTGTGGATATTAAGGAAGTCATGGTTAATAATTTAGATCAAGGTAAATGATTGAGGGTTGGTAAGATAAATTATATCGTTGTTATTTCTATTGTTTCTAATTGTTCATTAATCCAATTGGTAGCTGTTTCTTCATTGGTTTCTATGGCTTTTTCTACTCCTATTTTAGCAATTTCTAGTAATTTTTTTGCTTTATCTTCTGCATCATAAGATTGATTAACCTTATCAACAAATTTTTTTTGAATATTTAGCGGAGGACAAGCTATTAATAAAGATTCAAGTACAGGTATTGTTAGATTAGTTTGAATTCCCCCTGTATTTGCTTGTTCAGTTTGTAATTTAGGCTCTCCCGTAGTTATGGTTATAAGTCGAGCTTATGTAAAAAGACAAGCTAATAGTTTTTCTCTCATTAATTGAAAATTTTTAAACCCATAACTCTGTCGAAGAATTAATTTTATTTTATTATTTAAC
>JASJDN010000153.1 GCA_030065205.1 Crocosphaera sp. | reverse complement strand
GACAGTCAACTCAATGGCCAAGTGGAAAACCAGTTAACCGTTGTCGGTGATGGAACAGTATTAGCTAAAGATATTAAGGCCAACACCTTAGAAGTTGGAGAACTTTTCTTAACTGCTTTACAGACAGACACCTTAGATGTTGATAAAAGTGCCAATTTAGCCATTAATGAAGGGAATGTGGCCATTGGTATTCAACAGAGTGAAATTAAAGCTAAACTACATACAAAGTCCAGTGGATGGTTTCCCGAAGACTTAAACTTACGCCCTAAGATTACCAAAACTTTAAATCCAGAAAACACTCAAATTGAGGTTAATGATGGAACAGGGTTAGATAAGGGAGTATTACTGAAGATAAAAGGGGTTTTAGAATTAAGAAGAGTCACTGATATTGATGACACAACCCTAACCATAACACCAGGGTTAAAAGAGTCTATCGAAAATGAAAGTGAACAGCTATCATTTCAATATCAACAACCGATTGCTCGTTTCGACAGTCAACTCAATGGCCAAGTGGAAAACCAGTTAACCGTTGTCGGTGATGGAACAGTATTAGCTAAAGATATTAAGGCCAACACCTTAGAAGTTGGAGAACTTTTTTCAATTGTTTTACCGACAGGTGAAACTGAACCTTCAGAGTGGACAAGGCAAGAAATTCAAACAATTTTAAACTCTTTAAAAACCATCAAAATTTCTGATAATAATGCTGGTTTTAATTTAGAAGGAATATCTGAGGTATTGACTTATTCTGACGGAAAAGCCATCAAAATTTTAGATGTCGTCGCCATTATTACTGAAGCTATTAAGCAAAATCGCCAAGTTATTGTAGAATTAAATAACAAGATTGAAAGACAAAAAACAAGAATTAACACAGCAGAAATTGCTAACTTGACAACCAGAATTAAAGCATTGGAAGACCAAAATCTAGAAACAGAAATAACTAGCTTAAGAACAAGAATTGATATATTAGACGCATTAGAAGAAGGAGATTTAGAAACAGAAATTGCCGAATTAAAAACAGAAATTGCCATATTAGAAGAAGAAAAGCTAGAAGAAAAAATTACTGATGTGAAAACAAGAATTGAGGCATTAGACCCATTAGACGAAGAAAATCTAGAAACAAAAATTGCCGAATTAAAAACAGAAATTGACTCATTGGAACAACAAAAAGTAGAAATTGCCGGCTTTAAAAAAAGAATTGAAGCATTGGAACGACAAAATCTACAAGCAACAATTGCAAAGTTAACAGAAAAAATTGAAGCATTGGAACGACAAAATCCAGAAGAAACATTGGAAGCAGAAAATCCAGGAGGTGCTTAACACAAAAAAACAACTGTTCGGTGAGTTTTAATCAAAGCGTTTACGTTCAAATTCAAGAAAAAGATCATGGCAAGTAGTAGATTCAGCTTAATTGACTCATACTAGATTCTCTAACATTGAAGTCGCAGCCGATGAGAAAATTAAGGTTTTGATAAAATTTTATGAACTAGCCAAAATAGTTCATGTTTATGGGTCATGATTCTGATACGATAAGTAGTAAAGATACAATCTGAGTCATTGAAGTCATTAGTTATCTTTTAAATCAAATTCTATACTAACGGACTAGACTTCAATCCCTTGATTTTTAAGCTTTGCTTCGGTCTGAAACAGCAATATAAATTATTGCAACTATAATTTTTTGACATTAATTTCGGAGAAAAAATTACTATGCCTATTACTCCCACCTATCCAGGTGTTTACATCGAAGAAATTCCCAGTGGTGTTCGCACCATTACGGGGGTTGCTACTTCAATTACCGCTTTTCTCGGCTTTGCAGTGAGAGGACCGAGTAATGATCCCGTCAGAATTCAAAACTTTGGGGATTTTGAGCGTCTTTTTGGCGGTTTATCCCTGAAAAGTACCATGAGTTTTGCCGTACAACAATATTTTCTCAACGGTGGAACAGATGCTATTATCGTTCGACTCGAACCCCCCAATGCAACATCTGCCACCATCAACCTGCCCAGTTCAGGAACACCAGTAGTATTAAAAGCTTCAAGTGCGGGAACTTGGGGCAATGGCCTGGAAGTAAGTGTTGATCATGATACAGCCGAACCCAATGAAACCTTTAATTTAACCATTGTTCTTAAACAAGGCACTCAAGAAATTACCAGAGAGACGATTAGAAATCTCTCAATGGATAGCACTGCTATTCGCTATATCAAAGAAATTCTGGAAACTCAATCCTTTTTAGTCCGCTTTGAGTCGGGAGGAAGCGATCGCCCCAATGAAACGGCCACACCAGTTGCTGCAACGGCAGATTCTGGAACAGACGGTGATGCAGTTGACGGGAATAATAGCCCTAATATCTATCAAGGAAGTGAAAGTAATAAAACGGGAATCTTCGCTTTAGAAAAAGCCGATTTATTCAACCTCCTTTGTATTCCTCCAGTGAGTTCTGGTATTGATATTAATCCCAGTGTCTGGACTGCGGCACTCACTTACTGCGAAAAACGACGAGCTATGTTGCTAGTTGATCCCCCCAGTGATTGGGACAGTAAAGATGATGTGACTCGTAATTTATCCGCTTTTCTCAACGGTTGGAGCGAAAAGCAAAACGCAGCTATTTTCTTCCCCAGAATCAGATTACAAAATCCCCTCAAAGAAAATCGACTAGAAACCTTTGCTCCGTCTGCGGCCATGGCTGGGATTTTTGCACGCACCGACGCTAACCGTGGGGTTTGGAAAGCCCCTGCTGGTATTGATGCTACCATAACGGGAGTCAGGGAATTAACCGTTAAATTAACCGATGGGGAAAACGGAATTCTTAATCCTTTAGGAGTCAACTGTCTGAGAAATTTCCCTGTCTATGGCAATGTGGTTTGGGGTTCTCGTACCCTAGAAGGAGACGATCGCTTCGCCTCAGAATGGAAGTATATTCCTATTCGTCGCTTAACCTTATTCCTACAAGAAAGTCTGTACAGAGGAACCCAATGGGTGGTATTTGAACCCAATGACGAACCGTTATGGGCGCAGATACGGCTTAATCTAGGGGCTTTCATGAATAATCTGTTCCGTCAAGGGGCATTTCAAGGAGACACTCCCAGTAAAGCTTATTTCGTCAAATGTGACAAAGAAACCAATCCACAAAACGACATTGATCGCGGTATCGTCAATATTATCGTTGGTTTCGCTCCCCTGAAACCCGCCGAATTTGTCATTATCAAATTCCAACAAATTGCAGGAGATATTGCTACTTAATCGTAGTTTTCAATTGAGTGTGAGGAGTGTGAGCAGAATTCTTTAATCGTTGCAATCATCATGGAGAACTATCATGCCTCAATTTAGTGTGAATACCGAAAGGTTTGACCCTTATAAAAACTTCAAATTTCGGGTGAAATGGGATGGTCGCTATGTGGCCGGTATCTCTAAAGTCGGTGGACTAAAACGTACCACAGAAGTCGTTACTCACCGTATTGGGGGTGATCCGAGTACCCCTCGCCATTCTCCAGGAACCAGCAAATACGACCCCATTATGTTAGAACGGGGAGTCAGTCACGATAAGGACTTTGAACAATGGGCCAATAAAGTCTGGAACTGGGGATCGGGTTTAGGGGCCGAAGTGTCTCTCAAGGACTTTCGCAAAGATATTATTATCGAATTACTCAACGAAGCAGGACAAGTGGCGATCGCTTATAAGGTCTATCGTTGTTGGGTGTCTGAGTTTACGGCCATGCCTGAATTAGATGCCAATGCTAATGCTGTCGCTATTCAAAGCATCCAACTTCAAAATGAAGGATGGGAACGGGATTATGATGTAACAGAACCCACCGAACCTAGTTTTGTTGAACCCGCATAAATTGACTGAGAAAAGTTTTTGGAGTGGAGTATACATCTCTGTTCCAAAAACAACTTCTAACTTTTGACTTCTAACTTCTGACTTTATTAAGATGCGTTCTCTGTCTGCTGCTGATATTGTGCGTATTTGGGAGTTAGGGCAAGATCGACACCCCATCGATCGCGCTTTACTCCTACTGGCCTATGCTTTCCCAGAAAAACAATTCACAGAGTTAGCTTCTTGGAGTATTGGTTGTCGAGATGCTTATTTATTGATGTTGCGAGAGATCACGTTTGGGGAACAATTAAACAGCTTTGCCACTTGTCCTCAATGTCAAGAAAATCTGGAATTTTCCCTCAATACGAAGGATCTTCGCATCATTGACCCCGATACCATGACTCACTTGAGGGACTATCAAGTGAGTATCGACCGTCTCAATCTACATTTTCGGTTACCCAATAGTTTAGATTTAGCCACCGTCATGACAGCAGCAGACGAGGAGACAGCTACGTTACAATTAGCCAAGCAATGTTTGTTAGAAGCTTATCTAGAAGGGAACGTTGTGAGTTCTGAGGAATTACCCGTAACTGCGATCGCTCTTCTGACTCAACAATTGACGGAAACTGACCCCCAAGCTGAAATTTTGCTGGATCTCAGTTGTCCTGCTTGCAATCATGTATGGCAAGTTTTGTTCGATATTGTTGATTTTTTTTGGCGAGAATTGAGTAATCAAGCGCAACGGTTACTACAGGAAGTTCACAGTTTGGCTAAGGTTTATGGTTGGCAAGAAGCAGAAATCTTAAACATGAGTGCGCTAAGACGGCAATATTATCTGGATCTGGCAAACTAATGACTAATTTCTTGACTCAACTGGTAAAACGCACCCAAGGGGTAATTCCTGTGGCACAACCTTTGATTGCGCCACTATTTGCTCCAAATATGGCAATTGGAGGAGATTTTTGGGCATTTTCTATTTTTAATTCTTCTTCTCTACAGAACAAAACTAAAGGTGATTTAGATAAAAAATCAGATGCTTTAGACTCTCAAAATCAGTCAAATTTTACACCAGAAGTGACCGAGATTATGCCGTTTTTACCGTCGGGATATTGGTCAGTAAATCGCTCTAGATTACATCAAATTGATATTTTAAACCCTTTTCAATTATTCACTTTGAATGATATTGAATCTCCAGAATCATCAAGTCTGGAGGTTAATTATGCTTCAGAAAATCAAGAAAATGTCATCAATGATGTGAATACAAATAACACATCATTTTCTCAAAGTGAACCAGTAACTGAAAATCAAACAACTTCCCATGTTGATAATGTAAGAGAAGAGTCAAACATAAATAATGAAAAGAATAATCCTATTTATCCTTTGGGTGAAAATGAAGTTAATAAGATTGATGAAAAACAGGAAATATCTACATCTAATGAACCTCTGACTGAAAATCAAACAACTTCCCACGTTAACAATGAAAGAGAAGAGTCAAACATAAACAATGAAAAGAATAATCCTATTTATCCTTTGGTGGAAAATGAGATTAATAAGATTAATAAAAAACAGGAAATCTCCACAGCAAATGAACCATTAATTGAAAATCAAATAACTCATCAAGTTAACAATGTAAGAGAAGAGTCAAACAGAAATAATGAAAAAAATAATCAGACTATTTACCCTTTGGTAGAAAATGAGATTAATAAGATTAATAAAAAACAGGAAATCTCCACAGCAAATGAACCATTAATTGAAAATCAAATAACTCCTCAAGTTAACAATGAAAGAGAAGAGTCAAACATAAACAATGAAAAAAGTAATCCTATTTACCCTTTGGGTGAAAATGAAGTTGATAATATAGATAAAAAACAGGAAATATCTATATCAAATCAACCAGTAATCGACAATGAAATAACTTCTCAAGTTAACAATGTAAGAGAAGAGTCAAGCAGAAACAATGAAAAAAGTAATCCTATTTACCCTTTGGTGGAAAATGAGATTAATAAGATTAATAAAAAACAGGAAATATCAACAGCAAATGAACCATTAATTGAAAATAAAACAACTTCCCAGGTTAATAATGTCAGAGAAGAATCAAGGATAAACAATAAAAAGAATAATCAGACTATTTATCCTTTGGTTGAAAATGAAGTCAATAAGATTAATAAAAAACAGGAAATCTCCACAGTAACTGAATCATTAATTAAAAATCCAATAACTTCCCACGTGGATAATGTAAGAGAAGAGTCAAACATAAACAATGAAAAGAATAATCCTATTTATCCTTTGGTGGAAAATGAGATTAATAAGATTAATAAAAAACAGGAAATATCCACAGCAAATGAACCATTAATTGAAAATCAAATAACTCATCAAGTTAACAATGTAAGAGAAGAGTCAAACAGAAATAATCAAAAGAATAATCCTATTTATCCTTTGGTGGAAAATGAAGTTGATAACATTGATAAAAAACAGGAAATCTCCACAGTAACTGAATCATTAATTAAAAATCCAATAACTTCCCACGTGGATAATGTAAGAGAAGAGTCAAGCCGAAATAATCAAAAGAATAATCCTATTTATCCTTTGGTGGAAAATGAAGTTGATAAGATTGATAAAAAACAGAAAATATCAACAGCAAATGAATCATTAATCGAAAACAAAATAACTCCTCAAGTTAATAATATAAGAGAAGAGTCAAGGATAAACAAGAAAAAGAATAATCAGACTATTTATCCTTTGGTTGAAAATGAAGTTAATAACATTGATAAAAAACAGGAAATCTCCACAGTTAATGAACCAATAACTGAAAATCAAACAACTTCCCACATTAATAATTTAAGAGAAGAGTCAAGCCAAAATAATCAAAAGAATAATCCTATTTATCCTTTGGTTGAAAATGAAGTTGATAAGATTGATAAAAAACAGAAAATATCAACAGCAAATGAATCATTAATCGAAAATCAAACAACTTCCCACGTTAATAATTTAAGAGAAGCGTCAAGCCGAAATAATCAAAAGAATAATCCTATTTACCCTTTGGTTGAAAATGAAGTCAATAAGATTAATAAAAAACAGGAAATATCCACAGCAAATAAACCATTAATCGAAAATAAAATAACTCCTCAAGTTAACAATATAAGAGAAGAGTCAAGGATAAACAAGAAAAAGAATAATCCTATTTACCCTTTGATTGAAAATGAAGTCAATAAGATTAATAAAAAACAGAAAATATCCACAGCAAATAAACCATTAATCGAAAATAAAATAACTCCTCAAGTTAACAATATAAGAGAAGAGTCAAGGATAAACAAAAAAAAGAATAATCAGACTATTTATCCTTTGGTTGAAAATGAAGTTGATAAGATTGATAAAAAACAGGAAATATCCACAGTAAATGAAAATAAAAGAATAAATTCATCATTTAATGATCAATTAAAACAACAAAAGCAATTAAAACAAAGTATTTTATTGTCAGAGCAACAATCTCAGGTAAAAAACCTATCGTCTGAAGACACTTATTTATCAAAACCTAGACCTATCCTTCCTAAAACTTTACCTCCAAAAATTATGCCTCAACAGTCAATATCCGATGTCTCTTCCTCAAGAAGAAAAATAGGAAAAATCGAACCATCAATCACTCCAACACAAAGCCAAGAAGTTAATAATTCTCATTACCCAAAACCAAAACTAGAGAAAGAGAGAACCATTTCTATTAATATCGGGCGAATCATTGTTCGTCCTGCCGAAGAAACTCCAAAAATATCCAAATCTAACCATGAAAAACGAACAACCAAAAAACCCAACTTATCTTTAAAAGATTACTTAAAACAACGACGTACTTAAGGAGAAACGGAGAAACAGAATGAGTAATGCTTTAGCGATCGCTGCGGTAACAGCTACCTTACGACAACGGTTAGAAAAAGTAGCAGAAGAAGAACTAGGAGGAGGGTTAGTAACCGCACTCCCTCTCGATCAAGTTCGTAAAAATGTTCAGGATAAGAACCAAATTAATATTTATCTTTATCAAGCTGTTTCTAACCCGGCTTGGAGTAACCGCAATGTACCAATTCGCACTAAACCAGGAGAAACAGGGCCTCAACCCTTAGCCTTGAATCTATTTTATCTGATTACCCCTTATAGTGCCGATACTAGCTTCTTATCAGACCATAAGTTATTAGGTTTAATTCTGCAAACCTTAAACGACTATCCTGTACTCGGTCCCAAGGAAATTGAAGAAGCGTTTCCTCAAAGTAATTTACAACACCAAGTAGAAAAAGTTCGCTTGATTCAAATTGATTTATCCCTAGAAGATATGTCCAGAGTTTGGAGTACCTGTCAAACCGAATATCGCCTTTCTGTTGCTTATGAAGCTTCTGTGGTCTTGATTTTTGGTCCGCGTCCCATTAAAACCCCATTACCGGTTTTAACCGTTAATACAGACTCAGTACAAAGTAATTTAACCCTTCCGCAGCTTTCTATTCCCACCCTCGAACAAATTACCTTACCAGAAGGAAGCAGCAGCATTGAGTTAGGAGGAACCTTAATCTTACGGGGTCATAATTTAGGGGGAGATGATAATGAAATTAGAGTCATTTTAGAACATCCGAGAATTAATGATCCGATTGAAATAACCCCTCAACCTAATAGCAGCAATACAGAAATTCAAGTCAGACTCGATGAAACAAGAAACGATTGGTTAGCTGGTATCTATACCGTTAAGATAAAAATCAAGCAAAATCATACTAATTCTCTACCCTTGTTTTTTGCCCCCTCGATAGACTCACGTCCGATACAAAACAACAATATAGACAATAGACAACTCCGCATTCAGTTCAATCCTCCCGTATTGCTTTGGCAAAAAAATGAACGCTTGTTGCAAGGACAGTCTGTATTTTTGTTAGTCGGCGATCGCGAATTATCTCCAGACATCGGAGAATTATCTTCAACCCCTAATAATAGAACCAATACTCTTATCTTTGATCTATCTAATCTAGAACCAGGACAATATTTTGTCCGTCTTCGGGTAGATGGTATCGATAGTCCCTTGATAGATCGTTCTGTTAATCCTCCTAGATTTGACCCTGACCTTCAGTTAGAAATCCAATGACCATTACTATTAATCTAGATCAGATAATCTTAGAGGGGATTGATATTCCTCCTTCACAACGTCCCCGTTTACGAGTAGTTGTAGAAGAGGAGTTATCTCGCTTATTGCAAGAAAAAGGTATCCCCAGACAGTTATACCAAAAAACTGCGATCGCTGGTTTTTCTGCTACTGTTAAAGTCACAAAAGGGAAAAAAACTGAAGAAATAGGTAGAGAAATTGCTCAATCTATTTACCTGAACTTAGAAACTGTTCGTTTTTCTAAAAAGTAAACTTATAAAATGTCAGGAAAATTATGCGGACAAAAGCCGATAATTTTCGGAGAAACTTTTTCAGAAAACCCTAATTATAATGTCAAAATAGACTGCAAGCGATGACGAACCCAATCAATAATATTGCTGTCTTCCTCTTCTGATTTTAGTAATCCTTTTTCTTTTAATTCTTGGCGACGTTGGTGTAATTCCTCTTGGTTTTTAGTTAATTCTTCTATAATACGTTCAGATAAATCTGGATAATCCTTAAGAAGTTGATCAAATTGTTGATTATTAATAGAAAATAAGATAGTTTCTTGTTGCGCTTTTACACTAGCAGTTCGAGGAATTCCTAACATTAATGCTAATTCTCCGAAAAAATCCCCTTTGTGTAAAATAGCTAAGGTTTTATTCAAGGTTTCCGTAAAAATTTCCACTGATCCCGATAAAATAATATAAAAAGCATCCCCTGGATCATTTTCTTTGAATAAAATTTCGTTATTTTTGAGTTGTTTTAATGTACCGATTTCAATCAATTTTCTGATGTGTAAATCATCTAAGGTTTTAAAGTATTCTACCTTACTCAATAATTCTTTAATGGATAATAAACCTGATGAGGTGAATCTATCAGGTTGTATATAATGATTGGTAAGTGCTTGATGAGTCGCTAATGTTATATGATTGTCTGCTATTTCTCTGGGTAAAAAATCATTTATTTCATAATTTTTAAACCATAATTCTCGTTGTGCTAACGGTATTCTAATATTCCGTTGTCGTAAATTATATTCAACTGCAAAATACAAAGAACTCATAATTTCAAAACGAATTCCCATATTATCACTTTCTATCCAAAACCAAAGTTCAAATTCTAAACAACTATCCTCAAATCCTTTGAAAATAACTTTAGGATTAGGATTTTTTAAGATATTATTTTCTGAATAAGCAGAAATTAATAAAGTTTCTGTTACTAACACTAAATCACTATTGTAGTCAACCCTAATTAACAAATTTAAACGGACATTATCGGTTTTATAATGATAGTTGGTTAGTTCATTTTCCATTAATTTACGATTAGGAACAATTACCGAAGATCCATCATCTAATTTAAGTGTGGCGGAACGAGTAGAAATTTCAGTAACGTAACCTTCTATATCATTAAACTTAACAAAATTCCCTATTTTTATCTTTCTTTCTAATAATAAACTGAGTCCACTGACCAAGTTTTTGGTCATTCCTTGTAACCCTAAACCAATACCAATCCCAACACCACCCCCTAAAAAAGCAAGTGCAGAAACATTAAATCCGGTGGTTTGTAGAATAATAATGAAACAAAAAGTACCCACACCATAACTAATTAAACTAGCAAAAACGTAACGAATTCCATGTTCACTAATTAATCTTTTTAGTAGTCTTCTTCTTAAAAGTTTATTTAAGTAATTAGCTAAAACAGCAATAATAATTAAATAAGCAATAACTTGGAATAAGTAAGTTAACGTAACCTCATTTTTGCCAATAGAAAAGGTAATACTGTCTAAAATATCAATTAGATTGTTGAAAATTGCCTGTAAGTTAAACATTCGTTAACATCCTTTATTTGGCTAGGTAAATAATTCATAGTGTAAGAAACTGTTCCTAAAGAAATAATAACAACCAATTTTGTAGGGTGGGCAAGGTTTCCAAGGATGAAGTCAGTTTAGATAAGTCTTTAACTTGCCCACCTTAGCATCTTAAAGTCTATTTATAAACAGTTTCTAAGTTGATACGATTTTTATATAAATATATGATCAGCAAACAGCTTAAATTAATACTATCGTTGTTAAATAGTAAAGTAGTCTTTATTTAATAAATTTTTTTTGTTTCTTGTAAAGTTATAAAATGTGCAACACAAGTATCTTACTTCTACAGGTTGAAAGCTTATGTTGCTCAAAACAAGGCTCTTTCAACAATATGGGGTAAAATGTAGCGGTAGCTACGTTTTACCCCATATTCCGAATGGACTTTAATCTCACTAACTTACTTAAATTACCAAACATAACAGTTTTAAGTTGCCAACAACAAGAAGGATTTATTTGCTTAAACTTAGAGTTTTTAAATGAAGGAATTATCTGTCCTCACTGCC
>JASJDN010000037.1 GCA_030065205.1 Crocosphaera sp. | reverse complement strand
TAAACGGCGATGGTAAACAGTTCTTCCGTGGCAATGTGGACTTCGGTGAATTATTTGAAGCCAATGAAGCGACTGATAGCTTTGGTTCTACCACTTACATCCACTTCTTTGATGATGCTAATGGCGGTTTACTACAAACCATTGAGTATCACACTTCCTGTTCTCAACCGATTCAGTTAGCAGATGTTATCGGTAATGCCACTCTCTTTGGTTACGACGGGGAAAATGCTCCCTTAGTCACCATTCCTGAACCCGAATTTGTGGATGCTAATGAAGCCCCTGGACCCGAAACCCTGGTAGGAACAGAGGTGGCCTTCCGTTACGAAGTTAGTAACACTGGTACTGCTGAAATCACTAATGTAGTCTTAACCGATAATCGTATCGCTGACCTTACCTTTGTTGAAGGGGACACCGATGGCGACGGTAACTTAGATACGGATGAAACCTGGATTTACTCTGCCACTGAAACCGCAGGAGAAGGTTTAATCACCAATATCGGAACTGTAACCGGACTAACCGCAACTGGTCAAACCACCATCGCAACCGATGTGGCTAACTACACCGGCGTTGATGCACCGACGGGTGACATCGGATTTGAAGGTCAAGCTGTCTGCCAAACCGAAGGCAAACCCGAAGCGATGGTATTTGAATACGCCCCCAGTCTAATCTTTGATACTCAACAAGATTCCAGTAAAGGGGAAGGACTCATTAACAATGGCCTTGATGATGACGGTTTAAGCTACATCGTTATCACCAATGAGAGCGATATCAATAAGGTTCGCAATGGAGAAGGTGATATTTTCTTCTCCGGCAATGTTGCAGTAGGTGACCAGTTTACCGCTAGTATTGCCAACGCAGGCAGTAGCTTTAGTTCTAACACCTTCTTCTACTTCTTCGATGAGCAGGGTGGACCTTTATTACAGTCAGCACGCTATCACACCTCTTGTTCTGCTCCCATCCTCTTAGGTGACGGCATTTACAGTGCAACCTTAGTGGGTTATGACGGAGTTGATGGTAATCTGATTTCTTTACCCACACCACCTGAACCCGTAGAACCTCCCACCACTTCTCCTGGTGTTGAGTTACCTCAAGTTGATACCCCCTTCGATGTCAATAACATCGGTGAAACGGGTGATACCGCTCCTGGACCGGTGGCTAATGTTGGGGATATCGTAACCTTCACCTATGAAGTAACCAACACCGGTAATGTTGACCTCACCATCAATGACCTGGTTGATGATAACGCAACCCCTGATGACCCAACCGATGACTTCACACCTATCTTTGTGGGAGAAGAAGGGAATGGCGATGATGTCTTCAACCCTGGTGAAACTTGGTACTTCCAAGCGAAAGAAGTCGCTACTCGCACCGGTGTCAATACCAATACCATCAAAGTTAAGGCAACCGATGACGCTGGCACAATGGTGATGGCCGATGACCCTGCTAACTACATCATCAATCCTCTGGATATCGAGAAATTGGTGGCCGTTGAACCCATTAATGGCGGTTTACTGGGTCAAGACCTTTGTGATGATGCCCTTGGATTAGGAAAACCTGAAGCCCTAATCTTCCAATACATTCCTGGTAGTACGGTTAATACAAACCAAGATGCTGATAAGGCGGAAATTCACTTTAATGGCATGATGGATGACGATGGTACATCCTTCGTTATTGTTACCGATGAAAATGAAGCAGCTAAAGCCCTAAACGGCGATGGTAAACAGTTCTTCCGTGGAGATGTGGCCTTTGGTGAATTATTTGAAGCCAATGAAGCTACCGATAGCTTTGGTTCTACCACTTACATCCACTTCTTTGATAATGCCAATGGCGGTTTACTGCAAACCATTGAGTATCATACTTCTTGTTCTCAACCGATTCAGTTAGGGGATGTTATTGGGAACGCTACCTTATACGGTTATGATGGCGATGCAGTCGCTGGAGACAGTAACTTAGTCACTATCCCTGAACCCGAATTTGTGGATGCTGATGACCCCACCGGACCTCAAACTATTATTGGTACTGAAGTTCAATTCAAGTATGTTGTCAGCAACACCGGTAATGTTGGTTTAACCGATGTTCAAGTGAGTGATGACAAGATTGCTGACTTAGAATTGGTTGAAAACGGTAACGGAGACAATATCCTCGATGCCGGTGAACAATGGATTTACACCGCGTCTGAAATCGCTCAAGAAGGGGTCCAAACCAACAAGGCAACCGTTACCGCTAACATCAGCGCAACGGAACTGATGGACATGGATACGGCTAACTACGAAGGAATTATTACTCCTCCCCCTCAAGGTGATATCTGTGAAACCCTCGGTAAACCTGAAGCCATCACCTTCACCTACGACCCTGGTACTGATGTCTTAACTGGACAAGATGCTAGTAAGGCAGGTATTTTAACCCAAAATGGTGTAGATGATGATGGTGTTTCCTTTGTGATTGTCACTGATGAAGATAATGCTGCAGATGCCTTAACCGGTACTGGTAAACAGTTCTTCCGTGGCGATGTGGCCTTTGACGAATCCTTCCAGGCGACTAACGCAACCGATAGCTTTGGTTCTAATACTTTCATCCACTTCTTTGATGATGCAAGTGGTGGGTTACTGCAATCTATCAACTACCACACCTCTTGTTCTCAACCCATTCAAATTGGTGATGTGGTTGGTAATGCAACCTTATCCGAATACTTCGGAGACAAAGGTGGATACGATAACCCCATGATTGACCCTGTAAACACCGTTGTTTAGGCGGTTGTAAGTTAATCTACTCTATGGACAATAGGAATCAGGTTTGAGACTCCCTCAACCTTTCCACTCATTAATCACCCTGTCAGTAATTTCTCTGATAGGGTGTTTTTATCTTCAATAAATCTTTATATAAAAATCCGCAAAAACTCGTAAGTGGTTTTTAAACTTTTAGCTTATAATGTTTAAGCAATTCCACTTAATAAGTAGATGTTATTGCACAATAATTACTGTGAGTTATTTAGCTAATAAATGTCATAAAATTCACCAGTTTTATTTTCTTGTCACTTTTATGAAACTATGATAAAAATGTAAAAAACAAGAGATTATTTATTGAACAACTGAATAATTTCCTGAAAGACTATGTTTCCGCAGATAATTGAACGATTAACAGCGATCGCAAATACCTTCAACGATCACTTCATAACGTTCTGGAGTAATACCAGGCCGTAATCCCTGTAATTTAACTGATTTGAAGGTTTCCCAAGGAATATCCTCAATCACACCACAGCAACGACAGCGAAAGTGGTGATGGGATTCTACATTCGCATCATAGCGACAAACCCCTGGCTCTAGCAATACCTCTCTAACTAACCCTACTTGGCGTAACGCTTGTAAGGCACTATACACTGTTGCTTGAGAAGAGGTAGGTGCATTTTTATTGAGATCGCTTAAAATTTGCTCAGCAGTCGGATGATCCGTCCTACTGAGTAAATTGGCGTAAACCGCAAAACGCTGCGGTGTTACCCGCAATTTCTTCTCTTTTAGGGTGTTTACGATGGTATTTGCTTCTTGTTTCATTCTCTTAACTTTCTCTTACTGATGCCTTTTTATATTATAATTTAAGGATTCTTGGATTAGGTCTTATCTTAGAATTGCTCAAATAGTTAAGCAATTATTACTATTGACTTTTTCTTAGATAAGAATTATTCTGAGATAAGACAGCAAAAGCTGATACAAAACTGATTGTCAAGAGGTGAATTATGGGCGTTATCGAAACTGTACCCAGTGTTGTATTTAAAACCCGTGTTCGTGATGAGTCCGTTCCTGGACCCAACCCTTATCGTTGGCAAGATTTAACCAGCGAAGAGATTTTCAAAGGTAAAAAAGTAATTGTTTTCTCTTTACCTGGTGCATTTACTCCCACTTGTTCCTCTAACCACTTACCTCGCTACGAAGAATTATATGATGAGTTCAAAGCGTTAGGGGTTGACCAAATCATTTGTCTATCTGTTAACGACGCTTTTGTGATGTTCCAATGGGGAAGACAGCAAGAAGCGAAAAACGTCTTCTTATTACCCGACGGAAACGGCGAATTTACCCGTAAAATGGGAATGTTAGTTGATAAATCTAACCTCGGTTTTGGAATGCGTTCTTGGCGTTATTCAATGCTAGTTAACGACTGTAAGATCGAAAAAGCGTTTATAGAAGCTGGATATAGCGATAACTGTCCCGATGACCCCTTTGAAGTATCTGACGCTGATACCATGTTAGCTTACCTCAAAGGAACCGAATCTGCCGGTGTTTCTGAACCCGTTAAAGCGTTTGTTGGTTAATCCCTAACCTTAACTAAACTATTGTGTAGAGACGTTTTATAAACGTCTCTACATTTTTTTGTGCAGAAGTAGAAAACCATGCTATAATAACAAAGATGTATGTATGGCGAGCGTAGCCAAGTGGTTAAGGCACCGGGTTGTGGTCCCGGCATTCGTGGGTTCAAGTCCCATCGTTCGCCCTTATTAATATTTATATGGGTTTGATAGTATTAAAACCCTGTGCCATCTTATTGTAAGGTGGGTTAGACAGCTACAATTTAGGTCATTTATCTTGTTTTCTGGTGTTTCTTGTTGATTTGATGAAGCATATCTTTTTTTTAATAATTCAACAAAATCTATCAGTAATTCTTGTGCCTCTTCTGGTAATTCATTAATATCGTGTTTTAATTGTTCAAGATTAATCATTTTATTTTACTCTTTTTTTACGGTAAATTCTTATTTCTTGATTGTCATTGCGAGGGTACTGGACTAATACTATAGCTTGATTTCTAGTCATTATTCCCCGAAGCAATCTTTATTATTCTGTTGGCTGCGGTTAGAGATTGCTTCAGAGGCGAAAATAAGTCTTAAACTAAACTATAGTACAGGTTTTGCCTCCTCGTAATGACACTAATGAATAGGATTAATTTGAGTTTTAGAGGAAAAGACCCTACAGGGGTCGTTTTTCTCCTGTATGAACCCTTGTTTTCCTCTGCATAGACAGAGTTCCCATGATAGTTAGCTAACTCTGTTGTGATTGTCTCCCCAAATGTATTCTTTACTGGTTTGACATAAGTTTTCCTTACATCCCTGACAGGTTTGATTATTATCAGGATTTTCTGGGTTATAACAACTAGGGTTTAGACAATAGAGCATTGATTTTCAGTTATCAGTTTTTTTAGTTTTGTAGGGTGGGCAAAGTTTTCTGCTTGATAGGTAGTCTAAACACAACTCTCATTTGCCCACAGTACCCTCTGAGATAGTTAATAATAGGATATTATATAGGTACATTCGAGAAATCATGATTAATTTAAGGGTAACACCATGTCAGCAGTTACAGAGAATGATCTAAAAGAATTAAAAGACCTCATTATTAATAATCATAGAGCTTTAGAAAAAGGTCAAGCTGATTTAAAAGAACAATTAACAGCTATTGATAAAAGATTAGCCATTGTAGAAACTCGTTTAGAAGACTGGAAACCTGCTATTGATAAGATTCCTGACTTAGCTGAAAAGGTGGGGGAACTTAAGAACTGGAGGCAGTTTGTTATTATTACTATTACTGCTAGTATTAGCGGTTTTATTGGCTGGTTTCTTCGAGGAGGCAATCTCAAACCTTAACTTGTGTTATCTCCCATTTTTAAGTAAGAGTTTTAGCTATCCTGTCTCGGTTAATAATTTTAAGTTCTCAATTCGTAACTTATTTCCAAGAGTTAACATCACCATATTCATCATCTCTCAGTTTCTTTTGTTGTTGTATGGATTCTTGAAATGCACCAATAGCAAAGCCAATACCTGCACCTCCAAAAAGTAGAATTTTTCTACGGCTTTCTTTCTGTGCTATTTTAGTAAGGGCTAAGCCAAACATAGCCCCAATTAAAGCGGTTATAATGCCAGCAAAAATAATTTTTCTAATATTCATAATGACCACCTTTTTATTTAGGTAAACGAAATAATTAATAAGATAATTGTCCCTACAAAAAGAATGTGATTCATCCAATCGTTAAATGTCCAATTTTTAAACATTTGCGTGACTCCATTTTAAATAATTTTTGAGGTAAAAGGTATAACTAAAATCAGTAACCTATCATCCTTTTGCCTTTTGCCTTTTGACTTTTGACTTTTGACTTCCGCATAGCGGTACTACTCCCCTTCAGGCGAAACCCGATAAACGGGGGTTTTTTCCTCTTCTGGGGCAGTAGGAGAGGGTTTATTGCCGTTTCCACTGCCATTTCCAGGGTGTTCAGGGGGGTTTCCTCCATCACCACCACCCAGGATGTATTTCTCAAAGTTCTTAATAACGATATAGAGAATAGGAACCAACACCAAACTTAACACCGTTGCCAAGGCCAAACCGCCGAAAATAGCCGTTCCCAAAGACCAACGACTGACTGCTCCGACACTAGAAGCACTTAATAAGGGGGCAAACCCAACCAGGGATGAAACTGCCGTCATTAAAATTGGTCGTAACCGTTGTTCGGCTGCATTAATGGCAGCTTGGGTAATATTCATGCCCAAATCACGGGACTGGTTGGCGAATTCTACAATTAGGATAGCATTTTTCGCAGCTAACCCAATTAACATGACTAATGCCACCTGGGCATACATATTATTGTTTAATACTGGCCAAATGCCATTACCAGGGTTAAACGGCATGGTTTGTACGAACGTTACCCGTAACCAAATCATCCCCAACGCCCCTAATATAGCTAATGGAACCGTTAAGAGGATGATCAGGGGATCGATATAGCTTTCGTATTGTGCTGCTAACACTAGGAATACCATGACAAAGGCTAAACCAAACACGATGGGGGCTGCTCCTGCCGAACTTTTTTCCTCTGCTGCTGTATTAGTCCATTCGTAACCAAAACCAGGCTGTAGCGTCTCATTGGCCACCTGTTCCATAAGCTGAATAACCTGACCGGAACTATAACCCGGTGCCGGTGAAATAATTAATTTAACGGCAGGATAGGTTTTGTAACGGGTGAGAATGGGGGGATAGGTTGTAGCGGTTTTTGTGACGATGTTACTCAGTTGCACCATTGCCCCTTGACGCGATCGCACATATAAACGACCAATATCTTGAGGGTTGGCCCGATCTTCGGCTTCTGCTTGGGCATAAACCCGATAAAGACGGCCTTCAAAAACAAATTGATTGACAAAGTTAGAGCCAATATAGGTTTGTAGGGTTGTTAAAACGTCGTCAATGGGAACATCTTGAGCCTTGGCCTTAGCCCGATCTATTTCCATTGTGGTCAAAGGACTATCAAAGGTAAAGGTGGTAAAGATTACCCCGATCTCTTCCCGTTCCGTGGCGGCGGCCATGACCCGTCTCACATTATCAATCAACACGGGCATTCCTTTCAACTGACGATCCTGAATAAACATTTCTGAACCAGCAAAGTTACTCAAACCGTCAACAGCAGGAGCATTAGTGGCGATCACCCTGGCCCCAGTCACCTCCTTGGCAAAAGCTTGGTTGAGATATTGAATAATACCAAAGGCCGATTTTTGGGGACCCGGCCTTTCTTCCCAGGGTTTAAGCTTGATAAAGGTAATAGACTTATTGGCGTTTCTTCCTTCAAAAGAGAACCCCGTCAGACTTACCACGTGGTCCAACACTTGATCAGCGTTGGGCATATCTTGAATAATTTTGGTGGTTTGTAGATCGATGCCGTTGGTATAGTTGAGAGAGACTCCTGGAGGTGCTTCTGTAATACCGAAAAAGTAACCTTGATCCTCTGCCGGAATAAAACCAGATGGCATGGTGGTGTAGATCCAACCGGTGGCTATGAACCCGGCCACAAACAAGGCCATGACAATAATTCTGATATGGGTGAGGAAATTAACAAAACGACGATATCCCTCTTGAATGACGTTGAAAACCCGGTTAAAGCCATTGAAAAATACGGCCAGTGGTCCATGTTTTTCTTCCGGTGGTCCCAACAAAATGGCCGACATGGTGGGGGAGAAGGTTAAAGCGTTGAAGGTAGAGAACATCACCGCAAAAATAATCGTTAAAGCAAACTGTCGATAAACGATCCCTGTGGTTCCTGGGAAGAAACACACGGGAATAAATACCGCCATTAATACCACCGATGTCGCAATAGTCGCCCCAAATAGTTCGTCCATGGAGTCCATTGCTGCTTGGGTGGGCCGCATTCCTTGAGATAACTTACTGGAAACTGATTCTACGATAACGATCCCATCGTCCACCACTAACCCAGTAGCTAACACACAAGCAAAGAGACTTAACTGGTTGAGGGTAAACCCAAAGGCATTTAAGCCGATCATCGCCCCTACCAAGGCTACAGGAATAGCAATACCGGGAATAACCGTGGTTCGCCAGTCTTGGAGGAAGACGAAGATCACCAATACCACCAAGGCGATCGCTTGTAAGAGAGTAACTGCTAAGTCTTGAATAGAAGCGTTAACGAATAAAGTGTTATCCAAACCGATCACTACTTTTAACCCTGGGGGAAAATTCGGTTCTAACTCAGCCATTTTGGCTTTGGCTGCATCTGCAGTTTCCAGGGCGTTAGTACCGGGTAACTGATACATCAAAAAAGCGACACCAGGGTTGCCGTTTACGTCCACTAAAGTGTCATAGTTTTCCATCCCCAACTCGGCCCGTCCCACGTCTTTGATACGGATCAAAGTGCCATCGTTTCCTACTTTGACCACCATCTCTTCGGCTTCAGCAGCGTCTCTAAACCGTCCCTGGGCCCGCAAAGGTATTTCAAACTGTTGTTCAGGGGGGGCGGGTTGTTGTCCTATTCTCCCCACACCAGTATCAAAGTTTTGTTCGTTGATCACATTGACCACATCTACCGCTGTCAGTCCTCTAGCAGCCAGTTTATCGGGTTCCAGCCATATTCTCATGGCATATTTTGCCCCTCCATATAGGGTCACCGAACCCACCCCTGGCAACCCTTTCATCTCGTTCCAGATGTAGCGATCGACATAGTTATACATAAAGGTCTTATCGTAGAGATATTCCCCGTCGGGTCCTTTTTCTGAGTAAAAGGCGTACAGTAAGGTAATACTGGGGGACTGTTTATCAGTTTTGACCCCGGCTTGGTTTACCACCGAGGGTAAGTCGGCCGATGCTTGGGAGACTTTATTTTGCACCAAAACCTGGGCGGTGTTTCGGTCCATTTCCGTCGGGAAAGTGACGTTAACAGTGACATTCCCCGTATTATCGGTAAAGGAGTCGATCCAGCGTACCTGTTCAGTTCCGTTGATTTCTCGTTCTAATACGGTGGTAACGTTGTCTTCTGTGGTTTTAGCATCGGCACCGATATAGTTAGCCGTCACAGCGACTTTTTTTGGCGCAATCTCTGGTAACTTATCCAAGGGCAAAACAGCCATAGATATGGTTCCCAGAAGAATAATAACGATGGTACAGACGGTACTTAATACAGGTCTTTTAATAAAAGCGTTTGATAGGGACAGTAACATGATCGTCGATCACTAGGGAAAGGGCGGACAATATAAGTTTGTTATGATTTGAGATGTAATCCCGATTAGTCTAACAAATATTTTGTCTAAAAATAGCCCAATTCAATAATTTGTTTCAAAAGATTTCTTTAATTATGGTTCAAGGCTATTATTTATCTGATGCTTACCTCTATTTAATTGCTCATAATCATGAACACCACTTCTCGACTTTATTCTGCAACGAATGGCTATAAATATTTGTTTATTGACCTAATTTTACTCTTTTTCTTAGCTCCTTTTGGCTCTCTTCATCGTTCTCTTGGTTTATTAGTCAGTTTTTGTTTTCTTGTCACTTTACTTCTGGGTTTAAATACTCTAGATTTCCCAAAAAGAATTCTTTTTTTATTTCGATTTTTTGCCGCTTTAGGGTTTATCTCTGATATTATAATTTTTCCCGATTCTGAACATTTAACTGCTCTGAGTTCTTTGATGTCTTATTCTTTTTATAGTATTTTTTATCTTTTGGCTATTATTGCCATTGGTTCGAGAATTTCTCATGAACAAAAAGTTAACTTAAATGTTGTTCGTGGTGGGGTTTGTATTTATTTACTGTTGGGTCTTCTCTGGTATTTCTTCTATAAAATTCTTATTTTTTTTGATGTCAATGCTTTCTCTTTTCCTGACAATATAAATAAAGATTCTCTATTCTATTTTAGTTTTACAACTTTAACCACATTGGGTTATGGTGATATTCTTCCTAAAAATGCTTTTGCCATGACTTTTACTAATGCAGAAGCTTTAGTGGGACAAATTTATCCGGCTGTTGTTATTGCTAAATTAGTTAGTCTTTATGAACATAAATAATGTTTATTATTTAATCTATAAAATCATCTAAAATAAATCCATGACTATAATGAAAACATCTCCAAAACTCTATTCTGTTACCACTGGCTACAGTAGACTATTTATTGATTTAATAATCGTCTTTTTCTTGGTTCCTTTTGCTTCTTTTAACCGTAATCTTAATTTATTGGTAAGCTTTGTTTTTCTCATTACTTTATTACTGGGTTTAAACACTTTAGCTGTCCCAAAAAGAATAATTTTGTTGTTTCGATTTCTCGCTGCTTTAGGATTTATTGCTGATATCATTATTTTTCCTAATTCTGTTGATTTAACTAAATTAAGTTCTTTGATTTCTCATAGTTTCTACAGTATCTTTATTCTTCTGGTTATTATTGCCATTGGCTCCAGAATTTATCAGGAAGAAAAAGTAAATTTAGATGTCATTCGTGGGGGAATTTGTCTTTATTTACTGTTAGGTATTTTATGGTTTTTCTTCTATCAAATTATTATGTTTTTTGACCCCAATGCTTTATCTATTCCTGAAGGAGTCGCTCATTCTTCTCTATTTTATTTTAGTTTTACCACCTTAACAACATTAGGTTATGGTGATATTACCCCTAATAATGCTTTTGCCATGATTTTAACTAATGCAGAAGCATTAGTCGGACAAATTTATCCGGCTGTTGTTATTGCTAAATTAGTCAGTCTTTATAACATTGAATCAAAATGAAGGTATCAAAAAATATGTCAAAATTAAGTCTAGGAACTCGTTTATTTTTATCCCATTTATTAGTGATGTTTGTGGGATTAGGGAGTTTTATTTGTATTGCCAAATTCTCCTCACCTAAAATGTTTGTTATTCGCTTAGAAAAGTTAGAACAACAAGGCTTTTTTACCGTTCGTTCAGCGAGAACCTATTTAGTAAAAGGGTTTGAAACCGCTTGGAATAATAGTGCATTTTGGTCGGTTATTTTCGGGGTGAGTGCTGCTGGAGGGGTGAGTTATGTGGTGTCTCGTCGTACCATGAAACCTCTTAATCAAATGAAAGATATTACCCAAAAATTAGCCCAAGGACATCTAGAAGAAAGAATGCCAGAGAGTGATATTCCTGAGTGGGATCAATTAGGAAAAAGCTTCAATTTAATGGCTAATAGTTTACAAGATGTAGAGAAAAGAAGACGAGAATTAATTAGTGATATGAGCCATGAATTAAGAACCCCTTTAACTATTATGAGAGGGTATTTAGACGAGTTAGCCAATGGTTCCATTGAAGGATCACCTGAGCTTTATTTAAACTTAGTAAAAGAAACAAGAAGATTAGAAAGATTAATTCATGATCTGCAAGAACTTTCTAAAGCAGAAGCTGGTTATTTATCTATTACTTTGCATCCTATTAATATCCTACCTTTACTAACTTCTTTAGTAGAAAGATTCTCAGATCAAATTATGGATGATGGACCGGTTATTCAATTAGATTGTCCTGCTAAATTATCCCCTGTTTTGGCAGATAGCGATCGCACCGAACAAATTTTAGTTAATTTAATGGGTAATGCCATAAGGTACACAGAAAAAGGAAGCATTACCATCAAAGCATGGCAAGAAAATAAAGAAGTTTGGATCGAAATTATTGATACAGGAATTGGTATTAAATCAGAAGATTTACCCTACGTATTTGAACGGTTTTGGCGTGCAGATAAGTCCCGTTCTCGGTATTCTGGAGGGACTGGTATTGGCCTCGCTATTACCCGCCGTCTGGTAGAATTACAAAGGGGGAAAATTGAAGTAGAAAGTGAAGTAGACAAAGGAAGTACCTTTCGTTTTTCTCTCTCCATTGCTTAAAATTAATAAAAATCATGAATATCAATTGGAAAAATCCTCTTCAAAACTTAACCATTAACCCCCAAGAAGTTCATATCTGGAAAAAAAATCTAGAACAACCATCTATCAATGTTCAGAATGGTTTTCAAATGTTAAACGAAGCAGAAAGAAATAAAGCCCAAAGATTTCGCTTTGAAAAGCATCAAAAAAGATTCACAATAGCTAGAAGTAGCTTAAAACATATTTTAAGTCTTTATTTATCCATTTCTCCCCAAGAAATAGAGTTTGAATACAATGATTATGGTAAACCTCAACTCTTAGAACAAATCAATAACATTAACCTACAGTTTAACGTATCTCATTCAGAAAATATTGCCATTTATGGCATAACTTGTCGTTATTTGATTGGGGTGGATGTCGAATATATCCGTCCCATGCTAGAAGCAGATAATTTAGCTAAACGTTTCTTTTCTGAGAAAGAATTTGAATACATTAGGGAGTTGTCACCCGAAGAAAAAGATAAAGGTTTTTTTCGACTATGGACAGCAAAAGAAGCTTATTTAAAAGCGATTGGACAAGGAATCAGTGGAGGATTAGATAAAGTAGAAATATCAATAGACGAACCGATAAGATTTATCAAGTTATCTGAGTCTGATCATATAAATTATAAGCTATTTTATTTAACGCCTCATGATAACTATTTAGGCGCAATAGCTGTTCAAAATAATCAACAAATTTATCACTATTGGGAACTTGATTGATCTGCCTTCACTTTTTGACCTCAAACCTGTAAAATTGGAAATAGTTTCTCACCCCAGAAAAATAATGACAAAAATTTTGTTAACTGGCAGTGATGGACAAGTTGGCCAAGACTTACAGCAAACTCTAATACCTATTGGAGAAATTATTGCTACCAACCGTCAGCAACTTGATTTAACCTCTCCAGATAATATTCGTCAAGTTATCCAAGAAACTCAACCCGATATTATTATAAATTCCGCAGCTTATACCGCCGTTGACAAAGCAGAAACTGAGCCAGAGTTAGCTGTTACGATCAATGGCATTGCTCCAGCAATTATAGCAGAAGAAGCCCAAAAAATAGGAGCTTTTTTACTCCACATTTCCACAGATTATGTTTTTGATGGGACAAAAAATACCCCCTATTTAGAAACAGATAACACTCATCCTTTAGGGGTTTATGGACAAAGTAAACTAGCAGGAGAACAAGGTATCCAAAAAAACAGCGATCGCTATGTTATTTTAAGAACAGCTTGGGTTTATGGGACAGAAGGTAAAGGAAATTTTGTCAAAACGATGCTACGTTTAGGTAAAGAAAAAGAACAACTTAGTATCGTTGCTGATCAAGTTGGAAGTCCTACCTGGTCTTACGATATTGCTAATACCATAACCCAAATACTAACTAAAGTTAACTTAGCGGAAACAAAAGAAATTTATCATTTCACTAATAGTGGTGTAGCAAGCTGGTATGATCTAGCTATGGCTGTTTTTGAAGAGGCTAAAATCATCGGGTTTCCCCTTAATATTAAGCAAGTTAACCCCATTACTACCCAAGAATATCCCACCCCGGCAAAACGTCCTCACTATTCAGTTTTATCTGGCAAAAAATCAGCTAAACTATTAGGATATAATGCACCCTATTGGCGTGATTCCCTTAAAAAAATGTTAAATCAGTTTAAACGAGTTGAATAAAATTAAACTTATTCATGGAGACTCTCAAGCAAACAAAATCTAATCTCATAAGTTGGTATTTTATATTTTAAGCAGTTTAGAAAATACAAAGATCTAAATCCATGACCACAAATAAGTTACCTAATTTTTTCATAGTTGGTGCCAGCAAAGCGGGAACGACAGCAATTTGTCATGTTCTAGCTGATCATCCCGATGTCTGCTTTTCATCGGTTAAAGAACCTAATTTTTTTTCAAAATTTGATATAGCTTTAAAAGAAATACCCCCCACTGAATTATTGGAGTATCAAGAACTTTTTAAAGATGAAACTTCTAAAAAATTAAGGGGAGAAGGTTCGGTTGGTTATTTGAATTCTGATCAAGCTTTATACTGGATTCATAATTACGTTCCCTCTGCAAAAATAATCATTATTCTGCGAAATCCTTTAGAGAGAATTGTCTCCCTTTACGAAATGTATGATCGTTTAGGAAAGATGAAACTAACCTATCAAGAGGCTTTTGCTAGTCAAAGCTATTTGGTTAAACAATCTATTCTCTATCAATTTATCATTAACTATATCAATGTGTTCTCTAGAGAACAAGTTTTTATAATGATTTATGATGACTTTAAAAAAAATCCACAACAGGAGTTGAAGCATATTTATCAATTTCTTGGAATAGCAGAAAATTTTGAGCCAGTGGTTGTGACGAGAAATAAAGGAGGGGTTCCAAAATCAAAGTTACTCAACTTTTTGAAGTTTCGCCCATTGGTTGAAGTGATAAAACGAATAATACCAGTCACAGCTCATGCAAAGGTTGATACTTTCATTAAAGATAAGTTTTTTCAGAAAACTAAACTTACTTTAGACAAAAAAAGAGAACTGATGGATATTTTTTATCCCGATGTCGAAAAAATAGGAAATCTACTCAATAGAAATCTTTGCAAAGAGTGGTTAACCATAGATGATAAAAGGTAGTCTGTTCAAATTCCATAAAATGATTATTGGAGGTATAATTACGGACAAAATTATTGAAACGTTTAACTGTCAGTTTTTCTGATACGATAAGTTTTGAGTTGAGTCAATCTAGCTGACTCAATTTTCCGAGATAATTCAATTAACTTTCTTATAAAAATCATGAAAGCATTAATTCTTTCCGGTGGAAAAGGAACCAGACTCAGACCCCTAACTTATACAGGGGCAAAACAATTAGTTCCTGTTGCCAATAAACCTATTTTATGGTATGGAATTGAATCAATTGTTAAAGCCGGAATTACCGAAATTGGTATTATTATTAGTCCCGAAACAGGGACAGAAATACGAAGAAAAACCGGCGACGGTGAACAGTTTGGTGCAAGTATTACCTATATAGTACAAGATGAACCATTAGGGTTAGCCCATGCGGTAAAAGTTGCCCAACCCTTTTTAGGAGATGACCCCTTTATTATGTATTTAGGGGATAATTTAATTCAAGATGATTTGACCCTCTTTTTAGATAAGTTTAAAAATAAGCACTTAGATGGATTAATCTTATTGCGTTCTGTGCCTAATCCTACCGCATTTGGTGTCGCTGAAATTGATAACCAAGGACGGGTCTTAAAGTTAGTTGAAAAGCCTAAAAATCCCCCATCGAATTTAGCTTTAGTCGGGGTTTATTTCTTCTCTACTGCTATTCATCAAGCCATTGCAACCATTCAACCTTCAGCTAGGGGAGAACTAGAAATTACTGATGCCATTCAAGAACTAATTGATAGTCATAAAATTGTTGAATCAGTAGAATTACAAGGTTGGTGGTTAGACACAGGAAAAAAAGACGACTTACTAGAAGCAAACCGCATCATTTTAGATACCAATTTAACCATTAATAAAGTAGGAAATATTGATGAAAAGAGTAAGATAAGTGGCAGGGTGCATATTAAAGAAAGTGCCACAATTATTAACAGTACCATTCGCGGTCCTATTACTATTGGGGAAAATTGTCACATTGAAAATTGCTTTATCGGCCCTTACACCAGTGTTGGTAATAAATGCACTCTAATTGATGCAGATATCGAACACAGTGTCTTATTGGAAGGCGCACAAATTTTAGAAATTCATCAACGAATTGTTGATAGTTTAATCGGAGAACGTGCCAAGTTAGAAATGGCACCTCAACGACCTAAAGCCTTAAGATTTATGGTAGGAGATGATTCTCACATTGAATTAGTTTAATAACAATTAATCCTATCTAAGATGGCTTTAGCAATGACTTCTGCTCCATCTTTTGCTAATATTTTACCAATAATAGGAGGGTTAGGCTCTTGTTTTAAAAAGTCCCAATTTCCTTGAAAAAAGTTGTCTGTTTCCACGATTTGATGATCGGCATAATTTTTGATTCCTTCTAATAAAAAAGGAGCTTCAGCAAAATCATTTCTGACTAAAGAAACAATCGGAATCTCTAAGCGCATGGTTTCAGCAAAAGTACTGAACCCGGGTTTAGAAATAACCCGACCGCATAACGGCATAAAATCAACCGGACGGTATGAAGATTCAGTGATTTTAACAATATTATCTAAGTCGGGTGCTTGAGAATCAAACGTAATAAATTGCCAATCAGAAAATTGCGCTAAATTAGTGTAAGGAATTTGTTGTAATCCTAACCCTCCAAAAGTCAATAAAATGGTTTTTTCTGGGGAATTTTTTAAGTTAAACTTCTGTCTTAAATCATCCATATTATAACGAGGATTTCCCCCCGTTAAACCCACATCCATGATAGAATTAAAGGCATTCATGGGTTCGGCCATTGGCAACCGAAACAGGCGATCGCATTGTTGATAACAATCTTTGATCCAGTTAACAATTCCTTGCCATTCTTTTCCCCAAGCATCATAAATAAAGTCCCAACCAAAATTACTCATCATATAACAAGGAACGCCTGCAAGTTGGGCAATAGGTGCCATTAAAGGAGGAATATCAGCTAAAATTAAATCAACTTGATTAGTTTTAATAAAATTAACTTCGGCTGCCATTAACCCTTGACGTTTTGCATAGATTTCTTGCATTTTGTTGAGGGTTGCAGTCTTATCCATTGTAAAACTATCCGATTGAATCACCCCCACATCAAACGCTAAAGGTCGATAAATAAAATCCCCTGAAATATAGGATTCTAATAACCATCTCGGCGCGGTTGTTACCATAATTAATAAACTATCCGGACGCAACCTTAAAAGAGCCTCCGCCACCGTAGAAATGCGAACCGCGTGACCAAAACCATGGCCCGTTGCTGCTAAATAAATAATCGGTCTATTTTTAGTAGTAACTTGTATCATTATCACTTATCCTGACAGCCTAATAAATTGGGCAAATACAATCAAATTATTTTTATCATACAATTGGCTTGTTTTCTTTGAGATACCTATATTATTCTGAATAAATCTTTTGGTTCATCTTTTGTCTTTTTTGTCAATTTTTTTCTTTGGCGATCGCTTCTAAAGAACCCCCATATTATGTTTCTTTTGTCAATCCGAGACTTCTAACTTTGATGGATTCACTATTCTATCCCTTCTTCAGCAAACCCTAGCTATATTGCAATTTTTAAAATTAAGCCATTATATTGACATATCGCGAAAAGTCGATATAATAATAAACAGAACGAAGATTAAATCGAATGCACCCTCAACCAATCATCTAAAATCTTGCTAAATGAGATTGGATAGATTGTTAGTCAACTTGATGTTAACACTAATAAATCAGTGAGCAACATAATGTCTTACTCAAAGATCTGCTACTATGGGGCGAAAAACTTTCATTTGTTACCACAAATACAACAGTTGCCTCAAGATGAAATCCTCGCAATGAAAGCTGTTGCTCAGGTATTACCCTTTCGTACCAACAACTATGTTGTCGAAGAATTAATTAATTGGGATAACATTCCAGATGACCCGATATTTCGTTTAACTTTTCCTCATAGAGACATGCTTCCAGACCAGGTACGGGAGATCATGGTTGCGTTTTTACAGAACAATGCCTCAAAGGCAACAATTCGCGCTTACGCCAACGAAATTCGTCAACGACTCAATCCTCATCCTGGTGGTCAAAAGGAATGCAATGTTCCTACTCTCAACCAAGAGCCTGTTCCTGGAGTACAGCATAAGTACCGAGAGACCCTTTTGGTTTTTCCCACGGCTGGTCAAAGCTGTCATGCTTATTGTACTTTTTGCTTTCGTTGGCCACAATTTGTCGGGGTGGATGATTGGAAATTTGCTACTCGTGAACAAGGACTTTTTCTAGAATATCTTCGTCAACACAAAGAAATTACGGATGTTCTGATTACTGGGGGTGATCCGATGACGATGCAGAGCAAAATTTTAGCTATGTATATTGAACCCCTACTAGGAGAAGAGTTTGAACATATTCAAAATATTAGAATTGGTACTAAGTCTTTATCTTATTGGCCTTACCGCTATTTAACTGATCCTGACGCAGACGACGTAATACAACTTTTTGAGAAAGTGATTAAAAAAGGTAAACATTTGGCACTTATGGCTCATTTCAATCACTGGCAAGAACTGGAAACGTCAGTGGTACACAGAGCTATTCAACGTATTCGTTCTACTGGAGCAGAAATTCGCTGTCAAAGTCCTCTAGTTAGTCATATTAATGATTCTGCCTTTGATTTAGCCAAAATGTGGCAGATGCAAGTGAAAGAAGGCTGTATCCCGTACTATCTTTTTGTTGAACGTCCGACAGGGGCTAATCAATATTTTGAGATTAGTTTGTTGCGGGCTTGGGAATTGTACCAAGAGGCAATTCAAAAAGTTTCTGGACTAGCTCGTACTGTTCGTGGTCCAGTTATGTCTTGTTTCTTTGGCAAAGTTCAAATTCAAGGTGTTGCTGATGTACAAGGAGAAAAAGTATTTGTGCTTTCTTTTCTTCAAGGACGTGACTCAAATTGGTGTCATAGACCCTTTTTTGCTCGGTTTGACTTAAAAGCCACTTGGTTTAATGATTTAGTACCGGCCTTTGAAGAAGGTGCTTTCTTTTTTAATTCGATAAAATCTACACCAGACATTCCGTTGACGCTAAAATCTCCAAGTTATTTAAAACCATTAAGTGCAACGTTAGTCTAAGAAGGATTTTTTAAATTTCAGACAAGTTCTCCAGAACTATAAAAATCGTTTTAGACAAGGAGGAAGTAAGCCATGTTAACTTCAAGAGACAGTCTTCTTCCTTGTTTTTGAATCCTTAAAAATTTGAAACCTAAAATAAGGTAAATGGGATATGAAACTTTTGGATAAAGCAATTCTTGGCTCTGTCATTGTTGTTGTGATTCAATTATTATCACAAACTAGATACTATTTTATTGCTGGCTTAGTTCCTTTATTTCCAACATTCTCTCTAATTGCTCATTATATCGTTGGAACAGAGCAAACAATAGTGCATTTAAAAAAAACAATAATGTTAGGAATTTTTTCTTTAATTCCTTATCTAATTTATCTCCTTAGTCTCTATTCTTTAGTTGATAAATTTAAGCTTTCTAGTTCTTTATTAAGAGCTAGTTTATATTGGACAGTTTCAGCAATTATTTTAGTTGTCTTATGGGAAAGAGTCTACAAGTAGAAGTTTTTATCTGCTGAGATAAATTATAGTATATTGCTGTTTCGGGAAATATTTTATTAGGATTATATCCTGAGAATCATGTAAAATTTTTCACACTTGATGTGAACACAAATCCATAACGAGGAATCAAAAATGTACCCTTCCTTTCAAGTAAAACCAATGCAATATATCAACCAAGAATTCAATTATACAATCCTAGAATCACTAGCCAAGAAATTCAAAGAACAAGGATTTGTTAAATTGATCAATGTCTTTGACAATGATTTTATTAAATATATTGAAAATAAGATAGAAGCCTCAATTAATGCTCCAATTGATAGATATCAAACTGGATTTAATCGAATTGCTTTTGATTTATTTGTTGCTGATAAAATTGTTGATAGTCTGATGCAAAATTCTAAGTTTCGGAACATTATGTTTCGGATAACCAAAAAAGAGTTATTTTATACTCAAGGCTTAGGTTTTGAGTTAGAAAAAAATAAAAGTACGGGGTTTCCATGGCATATTGGTACTCAAAGTTTTGGTTATCAACAAGCTTCCGATTTTGGATGTACTATTTGGATGCCTTTAGATGAAATTAATACGAAAAAACAACGGGGAGGCATGGCATATATTCCAGAAAATATCATTTCTGGTAAATTCATGTATGAAGATATCGATCCTTCAATTGTGAGATATATTAAAGAACGCTATCAAAATAATGATAATCCACAACTTGAAGATTATTTACAATTAAGAGATGGTATTCTTAATAATCCTTACATGAAAGTCTTATTAGATCACTTTGCTGTTGAGGATGATTTTGCGATCGGAGATATTTTACTTTTTAATAAAAATGTGATTCATCGTAGTATTAAATTAGAAGAAGGAGCCTTACAACGGAGAAGAGCTTTTGCTATGCGTTTTATCGAAAATCACTCTACTTATGATCAAGAAAGAGCTTTAAATTTAGAGTTTCCCCGCCAATTATTTAACTATCCTGGTTGTTCTACTTTTCATTTAGATGTTTGTGGGCAAGACGGGGAAATAATTGCTAAGAGTCGTTATTTTTCTAACCACGATAATCGTCATTTATTTATTTCAAAGTAATCCAATTGAAAGCTTAGAAATTTGAAAGCTTAGCAATGACTACTTTTTTTTGGTTGATTCTTTTCTGTATTCGAGAACTGGTTTTATGAATTCTTATCTGCTCTATATCTTTATTTCAAGTACAACAATTGCTAGTCCAGGTCCCGGCGTAGTAATGACTTTGACTAATTCGCTTAAATTTGGACTAAGAAGTAGTATTTTTGGAATTTTGGGCATTTCTTTGGGGATGTTTATTCTAGCTAGTATCGCTGGCGGTGGCATCGGTATTTTAATTGCCAAATCAGAGTTGGCTTATTTAATGCTCAAAATTCTTGGAGCCTCATATTTATTATATATTGGAGTCAAGTTAATCAAAAATAGAAATAGCAAAGTTATCCTCACCTCTAAAAAAACTTTGCTTCCTGCCAAAAAGTTTTTTTGTCAAGGACTAGGCATCACCTTAGTTAATCCTAAGCCAATTTTATTTTTTATTTCGCTATTTCCCCATTTTATTAATAATGACCAAAATTACTTTAGTCAATTTGCGGTTCTTTCAATAACTTTCTGTCTATTAATCGTTTCAATACATATCCTCTATGGAATTTTTGCTAACTTAATCAGACATCATTCTAAAGGATATAGTTATTTAAAATTTGTCAATATTATAGGAGGCTGGGCTTATATTGTGTTTGCCTTAAAATTGCTGATACCTGTGTAGTTGATACTGTGGTAATGTTGTAGATTTGTTATTCAGCTAAAAAATTATTATGATGAAAAGAAAGAAAAAGAGTTCAACTTGTTTTTGATTATTTGATAATGATACATTTGTAATGTTTAATGACCAAGCATTAGGGATGATCAAAGGGGTTGAATCCACCGATTTAAACAGTAATGATTTTGTTGGTGTGACTGTCTAGTTTGGTTTCTGTTATTACCAATCTTGAACATCTACTTTAGGACGAATTTTCACCCGAACCAAAACAGCAGTAATATTATCATGGCCGTTATAACTATTAGCAAAGTCGATTAATTTTATGATACCTTTCTCTAAAGATTGACTCGAACTCACTAAGGGGAGTAGATAGGTTTCCCAATGATCGTCTACTAAATCATTGTCACACAACCCATCAGAACAAAGGAGAAATAAAGTATCTTCTGCTAGGTCTAAAAAGCGAATATCCGGTTGTATGTAGTTATTGTTGTGGGGACCTAAAGCTTGGGTTAATTGATAAGCATCCGGTCTAGCATAAGCTAATTTAGGATCAATGCCACTTTGGATCGCTCGTTGTCCCACTTCGTGATCAACAGTCAGTTGTTGAACTCCTTTTTTGCGACTAATGGCATAAACCCGACTATCTCCCACATGAGCAACGGCCACCTTAGTCTGATTGACTAAGATTAAGACTAACGTCGTACCCATGCGGCCACTGCCAGAACTTGCGTTGCTTTGATTGACATCGTATAGTTTTTGATTGGCTAATAAAATGCCTTGCAGAATCGTTTCGTGATCGGGGAAGTCTGTTTGCCAATGTTCAGCGAAGAAGTTTTCTAGGGTTTCCACTGCCATTTGACTAGCTACTTCTCCGGCTGCATGACCCCCCATTCCATCACAAACAATATACAGTCCCCGTCCCTCTACGACTGTCTCTTGATTATTTTGTTGAATTTTGACTTCTGTCTTCATCCCAAAATAATCTTCATTATGATGCCGTTGTCGTCCGCAATCAGTACACCCTAAAGCCGTTAAATTGACCAATTCCATTGGTAAGACTGCAGTGGCATCATTGGCAATATCCGTAGTCGTTGGGGTTTCTTCTAACTGGCCACTTAAGAGTTCGGCGTGAAATTCCGGTAAGTCTTCAGGCACAAAGTCTAAAGAGGCAGCAGAAACCTCTGGGTTGATGGGGGTTTCTTCATCATCGGTGATCTGTTGTTCAGAGGCTAAATCTTGTAGTTGTAGGCGTAATTCTGCCACTTGGTCAATCTTTCCTTCAGCTACCTGTTGAATGAGAGTGGCCAGTTTACTCGAAGAGGGATAACCCCCTTTAGTGAACCAAGTTTGCCATAATTGACCTAATTTTTGTAGAGACGGGGGAGCATCAGGGGGATCAGGATATAATTTCAGTAAGCCAAAACTTTGATCTTCATCCAGTCTCAGGTTGTCTTCTATGAGGAGACTCTGACAGCAGTTGATGGCGGTTAAACTTTTCCAGAGGGTGACAATTTGATTGAGCCAATAAATAATCTGTAGGGTCAGTAAAGAGTGATTGATCAGTAAGTCAGGAATCAATTGCCATTGGCTGCGATCGGGCAATAATATGAATTCAGTTTCATTGTCTAGCCAAGCATCATGGACTTCAGGAACAAGGGGGACTAGGTCTTGAAGAACTAAATAGGGAAAGGCACTCGGAGGAATCCCCATTTGTTCCCATAACACCTTTGCATCCTCCCCTTCGCTATCTTTCAATAGGTCTGAAACTTGATTGACTAAGATCGGTAGGGTCGATTTTTCTAAGGGTTGACAGTCAACCACTTGACCTTGATAAAGGGTATGAGTTGCGGTGGTGGTCATAACCTTAAAGGCTTCTTCGTGAGACGGCCAGATTTGATATCGTTGTCCAAGATCGAGATAGTTGCTATTCAAGCTTAACGTCTCCTCTGTCTGGTCACTATTCGTAGGTTGGGCCAGAATGACCTGCCAGACTTTACCAATAAATGCCTCACATTCGGGACAGTGGGACTGAGAAAAAGGGGCATTATGACCACATTTAGGACAGGGGCGATGAGTCAATGAGGTTTGGCATTGTTGACAGACCTGATGATTATTGGGATTTTCTGAGTGACATTGAGGACAAACAAGCATAAATGATTACACCAGTGAGTAAGAATATGATGGGTTTGAGACTGTTATTTTCAGCCTAAAAATTGCTGCTAACGTCTTGATCTTGCTACAATCTGCCTTCTTTTATCATGCCCCTGTTCTCTCTTACCGTCAATTAAACTCAACAATTCTATTAAAAGATGATAGCTTTCATGCTCCCGTGTTATTTTTGGTCAGTTAGAGATTGTTCTCGGAGGCACAATTTAAGTCTTAACCTAAGCTTTAGTCAAGGTTTTGCCTCCTCGCAACGAAAGTTTACTGTTGCTTAGTTTTGCCTTTTGCCTTTTGCTTTCTGCGTAGCGGTATGCCTATAATTCCCAACATCATTAATCCTAAAATAGAAGTAGGTTCAGGAGTGGTTACAGAATAAATAGACGTATTGCCACTGACTTCATTGGTCATCACTAATAAAGCTTTTTTCGTAGGACTATCTTCGGAAGCAATAAATAATAATCCTTCGGGACTAATATCTCGTGTGTCGTTTTGGTAAGCAATAAATTGAGGACTTGAGGGATTAGTAACATCATAAGTCATAAAGCCACCAATCCTTTCCAAACCGATGAAAGCATAGGTACGCTTACCAATTATTCCTATTGTTACCTCTTCGGGTTCAGGCCCTTTATTATCACTACGACTATCAAAACTATCAGGGGTTGGATCTTCACTAGAGTTAAAAATCTCAGGCAATAAATCAGCCGTAATTTGTTCAAAAGCATCCCCACTATCAAACACTAAATTCCCCTCACTATCCCAAATGGAAAAGGAACGAGTACCAAAAGCATACAATTCATCAAAATCACCGTCACCGTCCGTATCTCCAAGGGTATTGGTAACAAGAAGGCGGCCTAAATTTTCGTCGGCTTGTAATTCAGTTGCGTCGGGAAAAGCATCGGGATCAAGAACTAAATCTTTAACCCTTGCTTCTTCGTTAAAAATGTCCCCTTCCTCATCGTTAGGAGGAGGGAAAACACCATCATCTGTCGGGCGCAAACGGGCATCTCCTTCGTTAGCAGTGACATAATACACATCTTCACCGACTTTAAAAGAGGCGATTCCATCTGGTTGAAACATCCCAAAAATTGGCTGATTTTCGATATTAATTACACCATCTCTATCGCTGGCATCTAAACCATTGCCGGGTAAACTATGATCTTTAAAACCAAGGGGAAGAACATCACTAATCATGGCATTCGCAATATCAACCACTGCAACGGCGTTATTTTCTTGTAAGGCAACAAAAGCAGTATCTCCATTAGGAGAAATGGCAATATATTCCGGTTCAAAATCTTGAGATGCTGAAGCATTTTGTCCAAAAATTCTCACACCACTCGCCCTTAAAGCGTCTTCCTGTCCATTGAAAGCCAGAAAATCGGCGGTACTAACATTAGTTTGGTTTAAGTCAGCAATACCACCAGAAACATCTATAATACTAACAGAACCATCGGGATCATTGGTATAAGCTTCATTGGGTTCCCCTTCATTGGCGACTAAGATTTTTGAACCATCCGGGGTAAAGGCTAACATATCAGGTAAGGGCCCAACCGTAACACTATTCAGAAGCGTTCCACTAACATCAAAAAAGGCAACCGTACCAAGGTCAGTAATAGTATTAGCCTGGATAGCAGTGGCTACAATACCATTGTTTACATCAACACTATTGACTGCACTACCAAAAGAATTTAGATTAATGGAGTTAACTAAGAAAGGGTTTTTTGGGTTACTAATATTGATGATATCTATTTGATTATTAGCCCCATTGGTAACAAATAACTGTTGAGAAATTGGGTCATAGCTTGAGATTTCAGCCCCAGATTCTACTCCGGTTTCATAACTTCCGAGACGCTTGATGTTTAAAGCATTTGCTGAGGGAATACAAGTACCCAAAAATAAAGTAGCAGGAATTACAGTAAAAAGAAAGTTTTTGATATAATTAGGGGTTTTGGACAGAAGCATATTCTAGCTAATGAGTTTTACAACTACATTTTGAATATGAAATCACATTTGCCTTGTGTTTTTTAAGAAAAACTTTCTAATAATTTATTGATAATTTTTTCTTAATCCAATCATAACCATTTGGTAATTCAAGTAAAAATTTAGCTGATAATCTCAATAATTTTGTTAATCACTTCATCAAGTTTTGTCGGTTCAATTTGACCAATTTTATATATAATAAGATTTTGATCGGCGGTAAAAATTCGATTAGGACGGATATAACTTTTTCGATTAAGTTCACCAGATTGAAAATCTTGATTAGTTAACAAAATTTCATAAGGATCATTTTTTCTTTGGCTAGTAATTTGACATAAAATGATATCGTTGTCTTGAAGATCACAAATAACTAAAGCAGGACGACGTTTAGATTGAGATAAATCAGAAAAAGGAAAAGGAATAACAACCACCTCTCCTCTTATAAATCTTGCCATGCTTCTTCCTCTTCTTCAGTTAACCAATCTTTAGCAAGGGTAGATTCACTTATCAGAAGGATATCTGTAATTTTAGAGTTATTTTTACTTTTTATTAATTCAATAAAGCTTAATATTTTAGTTAGTTCTTTCTCAGGTATGCCCTCAAGTGCTTCAATAATTCTTTGTTTACTTGTCATAATAATATCCTCAAAGATTCATTTTTTTAGATAGTTTGTTTTAAAATTATCAGTTACGGGGACGAGTTTGTAACCATATTAGAACTCCAGTTATTCCTAAAATCAACAAACCAAAACCATTTAAAAACGGGTAAACCATTTCTAAATTAATTCGTCCAAATTTTCCCCGATGTAATTCTAATAACCAGAGAAATTCATCAGTATTTCCTGTTACTACTGCAACTTGAAATAGGGTTCCTGTGATGACAGTTAATACTAAAGGGAAGATCATCAAAGGGGCAATTTTATAATGCATTTGACGTAAATAATTAACATTGATTCGGTTCATAATTATTTTTAGTATTTCAAGTTATCATTCTGAAATGAGGAAAAATCTGATCAAATTTTTAATATTGATGAATATTTCTATAGCAATCAGATTTCATTTATGAGAAAATTAGGAGGAGGATTTAACACTGTTAAATCCCTACGAAGATATATTTGTAGGGACATAATACTATTATGTCCTTATATCCTTATGTCCCAGATATGTTCTCATGTACTTATGTCCCAGATATGTTCTCATTTCTGATATATTATTACTGATTGCTATATAATTTTTGTTTAATCAGTTTTAACATAATAGGATTGGCAACTAATAATAGAAAGATAATTTCTGATGTTTTCGGAATAAACTTAAATTGGTCAGTTTGTTGTAACGTTACATTAACTATTTTAGTTTCTGCTGCTTGAAGTTTTTTAGTTTCAGTCGTTGGAGAAGATTCTATGTTTTCTTCTATCATTTTAGTTTTTTCTTGTTCTATTTTTGTACTTTTAGTATCAGGTTTAGAATGATCATGACCAGTATGAGCTAAGATAGGCTTGATAGAAAACACTAATGTAATTAAACCAAGAATCATTATTTTTCTAGTTATTAATCGAGTCATAAGCATTAAAAGTTATATTTTGAACTATTTTATCATAACAATTGTATTTTAATGTTAGTTAAAGAAATATTAGAAGGTGGGCAAATACTTCACCTATTATCATAATTTAAGATAACTTTATCCTTTGCCCACCCTACGATCATAATTTGAGTCTATAATAACAAATATTGTTCAATTTTTACACATAATTTAGAGATGGTAACAGGTTTAGAACCCATTATAATTGATGCTGCTGCAAAAGGGATGACTGGGGTTGTTATTAAGACAGCTTGGGATCAAGGTGGTAACGTTTTATCTCGGTTTAGTAAAGGTTTAAATGAAAACACCCGACAGTTAATTTATAATGCCTCACAACAATATATTAAAAATTATAGTAACCGTAATGGTATTCTAAAAGTATTAGGAATGCGAGAACCAGTTAACTTAGATGATATCTATACGATGGTTCGTTTTTTGCCTAAAGACGAAGTAATTAGGTTTGCTGATCTTTCTAATCTAGAAGAGAATTATCGTAGTAGTAATAAACGTAAATATCGGATTGAAGAAGGAGAAACAAAATCAGGAATAACAGTTGCTAACGAACAACAATATTTAATGGTTATAGGAGAACCAGGGGCGGGAAAATCGACTTTTTTAAGAAAAATCGGTTTGGAAGCTTTAAAAGGTAAAAAATTGCTTAAAGAAAGTTATAAGCATTCTTGTATTCCTGTCTTTATCGAACTGAAAAAGTTTGCAGAAGAAGATATCAATATTAAAAGTATGATTATTAATGAGTTTGATATCTGTAAGTTACCTCAAGCAGAAAAATCCGTCGAAAAATTGTTAGAGAATGGTAAGTTATTAATTCTATTAGATGGTTTGGATGAAGTACCTACAAAAAATATGGATCGGGTTATTAATAAGATTCAAGACTTTGTAGATAAACATGATAAAAATCGTTTTATTATTTCTTGTCGTACCGCAGCGTATAATAACTGGTTTTGTCGCTTTACTGATGTCTTAATGGCAGAATTTAATGATCAGCAAATTGAGCAATTTATTAATAATTGGTTTAAAACGCAACTAGATACAGAAACAAATACAGCAGAAAACTGTTGGAATTTATTACAACAAGAGGAATACAAAGGAGCAAAAGAATTAGCCCAAACACCTTTATTATTAACATTTCTTTGTTTAACTTATGATAAAACTCAAAGCTTTCCCAATAACCGTAGTGTGTTGTATCGAAAAGCATTAAACATTTTATTAGAAGAATGGGCAGCCGAAAAAAGAATTAAAAGAGATCCCATTTACGAAGGGTTGCATACTGAATTAGAAGAAATTTTATTATCAGATATTGCTTACCATAATTTCCAAGAGGATAAGCTATTTTTCTACGAACAAGATATTATTGAACAGATTAAAACTTTTTTGTCAGGAAATCTCAATGCCCCCCAACATTTAAACGGAAAAGCTGTCTTAAATGCCATCGAAGTACAACAAGGAATTTTAGTGGAAAGGGCAACGGATGTCTATTCTTTCTCACACCTTACTTTACAAGAATACCTTACAGCACAGTATATTGTTGATCATAATTTAATCAGTGAATTCGTTAGCAATCATGTCACTGACCCCCGTTGGAAAGAAGTGTTTATATTAGTCGCTGGTTTAATGAGAGGAGGGGCAGATCAGTTATTATTATTAATGGAAAATGAAGCAAGAAAATTCTTATAAACTCCTCTAGGAATGGATAAATTAGTACCTTTATTAAAGTGGGGAGAAAAAATGACAACAGGATCAACAGGAGATATGAAACCTGTAGCAAAAAGGGCGATCGCTTTTACATTTGCCTATTCTGCTGTAATTACCCTTCTGACAAAAAATAATTTAACTGAAAGCGATCTTGATCATATATACACATTTCATATTAAGAATAAATCTTATGCTATTGCTTCCACTTATAATCAAGAAATTTTTAATATTGAAAATTTCATGAGACTTGAACAATATAAACCATATTTAATTGAAAATTATAATAGTAAATTATCTACCTCTGAAGTTTTTATGATAAGTTTGAGAACTGCTTGGATAAGAAAGTTTATTCAATTATATGTTAATATACATCTAAAGTTAGCTTATGAATTATCCTTAACAAAAAACACGATTATTAATCTTGATGATTTGCATCAATTAATTCCTGAGATTTATAATTTTAAAAATAATCCTTCTCATGAGAAACAATCAGAAGAAAGTCGTAAAACAGTAACTCATAGTTTGATCAGAATTTGGAATAATGCTTTTCATATTACTCTAGAATTAATAAATCTAACATTAGAAGAATTAGAAGAAATTGACAAAAACTATTTTTATATCAACTGGTTAATGCTTCAATGTAAAGACGCTGCTGTTAACGTTTCTCCTCAAACTTGGGAAGGAATAGAAGATAGAATGTTAAGAGTCATTTAGTCAGTGAATATTTAAGAGTGAACAGTTACCAGTAATCAATGAACAGTTAAAATAAGGCAATAGTAATGTGAGCATCTTACTCACTCGCTAGAATAATAGCAAGCAAGATGCTTGCACTACGTAAAATCTATAAATCTAATACACTAAATTAACTGCAAAAGTCCACTGCTCGATATTAGCATTTTATTTCATGTTAAAATTGTAAACAGCCATTATCCTTATAGAAACCCCCAAAATGTCACCCCAGTTTTCTTATCCAAACACTTCACAACAAGACATTACCGATGTTTATCACGGTGTAGAAATAAAAGATCCCTATCGTTGGTTAGAAAACCCTGACTCAGAGGAAAGCAAAGCATGGATAACCGCACAAAATAAACTGACTTTTGACTATTTATCTACTATTACCGCAAGAGAAAAAATAAAAGAAAGATTAACAACACTGTGGGATTATGAAAAGTATGGTGTTCCCTTCAAAAAAGCAGCTAGATACTTCTATTTTAAGAATAATGGACTCCAAAATCAAAGCGTTTTATACACCCTCAAAAACCTTGAGGATGAACCCACTATCTTATTAGATCCTAACACTTTATCAGAGGATGGAACCGTCGCTTTATCAGGTTTATCCATCTCAGAAAATGGTCAATATTTAGCTTACGGTTTATCTACATCGGGATCAGATTGGGTAGAATGGAAAGTAAGAGAAATAGACACAGCAAACGACTTATCTGATCATCTAAAATGGACTAAGTTTACAGGAACATCTTGGACAAAAGATCATCAAGGTTTTTTCTATAGTCGCTACAATGAACCCAACGAAAAAACAAAACTAGAAGACACCAACTACTATCAAAAACTCTACTATCATCAGTTAGGAACTCCCCAAGATGATGATGTATTAATTTATGATCGTCCTGACGAAAAAGAATGGGGTTTTAGTGGTAAAGTTACTGAAGATGGACAATACTTAATTATCAGTGTTTGGAAAGGAACCGATGCTAAAAATCTAGTTTTCTATAAAGATTTAAGTCAAGAAAAATCCCAAGTAATTGAACTAATCAACGAATTTGAAGCAGACTATAGCTTTATCGATAATGAAGGTTCACTCTTTTATTTTCGTACTGATTTAAACGCCCCCAAAGGTAAAGTGATCGGTATCGATATTAATAACTCTAATAAAGAAAATTGGCAAGAAATCATAGCAGAGACTAACGAAACTTTAGAAGATGTTGGCATTTTAAATCATCAATTTGTTTGTGATTATCTTCAAGATGCAAAATCTGCTATCAAAATTTATGATTTACAGGGTAACTTTATTCGAGATATCAGCTTACCTGGAATTGGTTCAGCAGGTGGCTTTAACGGTAAAAAAGAAGATAAAGAAACCTTTTACTCCTTCACCAGCTTCACTACACCCACTACTGTTTATCGCTACGATATGGTAACAGGAGAAAGTACCAGTTTTCGTCAACCAACGGTAGACTTTAATCCTGATGATTACGAAATTGAACAGATTTTTTACGAAAGTAAAGATGGAACCAAAGTTCCTATGTTTATCACCCACAAAAAAGGGTTAAACCTTGATGGAAATAACCCCACTTATCTCTATGGTTATGGTGGCTTTAATGTTTCTTTAACCCCTAGTTTTTCCATTAGTAATCTAGTTTGGATGGAAATGGGAGGGATTTATGCGGTTCCTACCCTCAGAGGTGGGGGAGAATATGGTGAAGAATGGCATCAAGCAGGAATGAAAGAGAAGAAACAAAATGTCTTTGATGACTTCATTAATGCTGCTGAATGGTTAATTAAAAATAACTATACATCTTCGCAAAAATTAGCCATCGGAGGGGGAAGTAACGGTGGTTTATTGGTGGGTGCCTGCATGACCCAAAAACCCCATTTATTTGCTGCTGCATTGCCCGCAGTAGGGGTATTAGATATGCTACGTTTTCATCTATTTACAATCGGTTGGGCTTGGTGTCCAGAATATGGAAGTTCCGAAAATGAAGAAGAGTTTAAGACACTTTTAGACTATTCTCCCTTACATAATTTAACACCTAATACAGCTTATCCTGCTACCATGATAACGACTGCTGATCACGATGATAGAGTGGTTCCGGCACACAGTTTTAAGTTTGCAGCAGCCTTACAAAATGCCCATAATGGGGAGAAACCTGTCTTAATTCGGATTGAAACAAAAGCCGGTCACGGCGCAGGAAAACCCACTACCAAACTAATAGAAGAAATTGCTGATAAGTGGGCGTTTTTAGTTGATAATTTAGATATTAACATGGTATAATTAACGGTAGAATACTTGAATTTTTCCTATGAGTAACTCCTCAGAAAAACCTACCAACAAAAAGCCTACTCCTGCAAACTGTTTAATGGGGGCGACTATTTCAGGAGCGTTAGGTTATGCACTCTACACCCTAACCGCTTCAATTATCCAAACCTTTGCAAATAAACCCTTAACCTCTTCTAACCCTTTAGTGTTAAGAATTGGATCATTAGTGAGAACTTTAGTGATGGGTGTTGCTTCTCTAGGTACATTCGTTTTTTTCTTTGTTACTTTTGGCTTACTTTTATTAGCTATTCAGTTATTATTGCAGAAGGAAAAATCAGCAGAAAGTTAACTATATTTTATTAGTTCTTCCAGTTATTTATCGCTTGTTCAAGTACATATTGAGATACCACTTTAATCTCATTTTGTGTCAGTGTTTCCTGATAAGCTGACATATTATTTTTTCCATAGGTAACTAGATTAATAATAGCGTCTAAATTATCAACCTTATTTCTTTTCAACGCCCTTAATTTGAGATTTTTACCCCGTCTAATAATATTGTTCCCGTTAGGATGACACCCAGCGCAATGAACTGTAAAAATTTTAGACCCATCCTTCACTGTTTCTGCTAATACTGAAGTCGGGTAGATGATGAAAAATAATAGAAAAAATAGGGTAACTAAAATCGAGAATGCTTTCAATTTCATTAATTTCAATTGTAATAGTAAAAGCTGGCTAAAAAACTATTTTTATTATACCAAATTCATTAAACAGATGGAACCTTTAAGCTATTAAATGAACTAAAACACAAAATATAGAAATTAATTTGCTCATTGAGATAAGATAGTGAATAATTGATCAATAGATAATTAACATTCCCTCATCTTATGGATACAAAAGCTTTTAAACGGTCCCTACAACAGTCTGACAACTATCACCGCAAAGGGTTTGGCCATGAAACCGAAGTCATGGGAACCATGAATACAGAGTATCAAAGTTCTCTTATTCAAAAAATCCGGGAGAATAACTATCAATGGCAAGAAGGAGATGTTACTATTAAACTGGCAGAAGCATTTGGCTTTTGTTGGGGAGTAGAAAGGGCCGTTGCCATGGCCTACGAAACCCGTCAACATTTCCCTAAAGAAAAGATTTGGATAACCAATGAAATCATTCATAACCCTTCAGTTAATCAACGGTTATTAGAGATGAATGTGGGGTTTATTGAAGTGATTAATGGAAGTAAAAACTTTTCAGTGGTAGAAGCAGGGGATGTGGTTATTTTACCTGCTTTTGGTGCTAGTGTCACAGAAATGCAACTATTAAACGATAAAAGTTGCACTATTGTTGATACCACTTGTCCTTGGGTTTCTAAAGTTTGGAACTCAGTAGAAAAGCATAAGAAAAAAGATTACACTTCCATTATTCATGGTAAATATCGTCATGAAGAAACCGTTGCTACCAGTTCGTTTGCCGGGACTTATTTAGTGGTTTTAAACCTCAAAGAAGCCCAATATGTCTGTAATTATATCCTCAATGGTGGCAATAAAGAGGAGTTTCTAGATAAGTTTAAAAATGCTCATTCAGAAGGATTTGACCCTGATAAAGATTTAGTTAGTTTGGGTATTGCTAATCAAACCACCATGTTAAAAAGCGAAACCGAACAAATAGGCAAACTCTTTGAAACCACGATGCTCAAAAAGTATGGACCTACCGAACTTAACCAGCATTTTATGAGTTTTAATACCATCTGTGATGCTACCCAAGAACGTCAAGATGCCATGCTAAAATTAGTAGAGGAAGATGTTGATTTAATGGTGGTTATTGGTGGGTTTAATTCTTCTAATACCACCCATTTACAAGAAATTTCCATCGAAAGAGGGATTGATTCCTATCATATTGATAGTGACAAACGCATTTTACAAGGGAATAAGATTGAACATAAACCCTTAGAAAAAGAGATTGAAACTCAGGAAAATTGGCTACCCGATGGTAAAATTGTCGTAGGTGTTACTTCCGGCGCATCAACTCCTGATAAAGTGGTTGAAGCAGTCATTGAACGAATTTTTGAAGAAAAGAATGCAGGTATTTTAGTATAAGTTAACTTATAGGGTGGGCAATTTATATAAGTTATAATTTAACTGATAAACTATTATAGAAGTTGCCCACTTTCACTTTATTTATCTAAAAAAGCGGAGGTTAATGTGACAGTCCAAATAGAGAAAAGATACTATACTCCTGAAGAATATTTAAAGCTAGAAAAAACAGCCAAAGACAAACATGAATACCAAGATGGAGAGATTATTCCCATGACTGGTGCAACCACTAATCATAATCTGATAGCTGGTAATTTTTATAAGCAATTTCCCACTAAAATAAATAATGAAAATTACTGGATTTTTATGAGTGATGTTCGTTTGTGGATGTCAACACATCGTATCTACACCTATCCTGATATAATGATAATTAGAAACCAACCCATCTATGAGGGTAAGGGAACAAATACAGTAACCAATGCTTCAATAATTATTGAAGTTTTATCTAAATCTACGAGAGATTATGATCGAACTGATAAATTCAAATTTTATCGTTCTTTACCAACATTTCAAGAATATTTACTCGTAGAACAATCAGCTTATTATATTGAGCAATTTTATAAACAAACTAATGGGGAGTGGATTTTTAAAACTTATGAATCCGATGCTAATATTCTCGATTTTTACTCAGTTAATTTCTCAATTCCATTGATTGATATTTATAAAAGAGTTGATTTTAATTTAAAAGAAGAATAAGAGTTAAACCAAAGAAAGATTAAAGTATAGAAATCTAAGCTATTATCGAAAATAACAGCTTAGATAAGGGGTATTGAAAGTGGGAAATGATAACTATTTTCTCAGATTGTCCCTCAATGGTCACTTAAGTATGAACATAGTGGGAAAGCATAAAAAAATAATTGATATAGCTGAGAAGAAAATGGTAGCCTTTTTTTAGACTGAGATTAATCAGAAGCAGGTGAGGATGGGTTTTCATGATGGTTATAGCTTTCGTCCAGAATGGAATTTATAATCAACAGCATGGATTCAGTTAAAGCGGGTGTAGTCAGCACAAACTAGACAAATATAGACTTGCCTAAACTCATGGAGAGGGGTTATTTTGAATACCTTCTCGAAGAGACTATTATTTCACCGTTACATCAAAAACTAACTTTTCTTTAGGATGAAAGTTAGCTTTTTATTATCAAGTAACTAAATTATTTTTCTGTTACTCTTATTATAAAGGTTAAACTTAGATTCCGCAAGGGTTTATCCGATAATTTATCATAATAGTCAATGATTAAGTAACCATTACAATTAAGTTTGAAACCAGTTCCCCATAAGTTGAGTTAGTGACCTGATTATCGGTAAAAGATGAGTGATAATTATTAAGAAGATATGTATTTCAGGGTAAGTATGCAAAAGTTAGGAACACAGTTTGATACAATTCGGTATTTTTACTTAATGTAGGGCGATGCACTTCCCATCTTACATTAATGTCTTAGATGGAATAACAAAGTAAGAGACTATTTTTAAACGAATATTAAGTAGGGTGGGTTAGACGGCTATAATCTAGGTTATAACCAGAAGGCAATCATCCGTCGTAACCCACCATTTTAGTTGAGACAGTCCACTACAGTATCTCTTGAGATTTATTCACAAATATCTTCTAATTTGTCAAGTTCAGTTAATAAAAATTAAATATAATCATATTTAAGTGGTCATTGCGAGGGGTAATATAAATAGTAAGCTTTGATTATCACTAAAAATACCCCGAAGCAATCTCTCTATCTATTTCTGAGAACTGGTATGATATTACATTTCTCCATAAATATATTCATTCGCTACTGTTTCAAAATTAATTTTATATAGTTCAATATAATTATCCATAAAGTTTAATGGTTCACTCAAAGAGTCAAGACGAAACCCAGGAATCCAAAATTTACTTTGTATTTTTAAGTCACTATACTCATCTTCGTTTTTTGTCAACTGTTTTTCAATTAAATATTCATAAACAAATTGTTTTCTGATACTTCTTTCTTTTAATTTTTCTCTATTTAATCCATCTTGAAAATAATTAGAAGATAGATATTTGATATCATAAATTTTAATTCTACCAAGTTGAAACAAAGATAAAAATGATTTAATAAACAACTCAAATTCTTCACGAATACATTGAAGAGGATTACGAATACTTTTGTTATCATTATAATATCTAAATAAAGATTTTGTAAGCACAGTTGAATCCCATTTTTCTGTTACACCTTTAGGTGTAAGAATATTTTGCTTAAACATCTCCCAAGAAAAATAATTATTTAAAACAGCGATTAGAAATATATGATTAAAGTAGTACATTTTATAAACTTTATCCTTATCTAAAGTTTTAGGTATTGTCCAAAATGAGTAGAATTTTTGAGGTAAAGGTTCAGATATAATTAAAATACGTCCATTTAGAGAATAAATTTGATTCAATTCATTAATAGTATGATATCCTTCAGGTTGATTAAGGTAAGCAATATTGATATCTGGCAATTCAGACCACTTTTTCTTAGTTTCATCTTGTTCCTTAAATTCAGTATAATAACCATGATCATTCCAATTAGATTCTAATAAATTATATTGTCTTTTTGGTATATTTTCTAAAATCGGTGAAATAATAACAGCATCAGGATTAACTTTAGAATTATTAATTTTAAATGTATTAGATAAATCTATTTTTTTAGTTACATGATTAATCTTCTCTACTAAATTCTTAGAAAGAAATTGAGTATCTAAATGAAGCAAATCATCAAAATCTTTATGATTACAGATATAAGTTAAACACATAGACTCCCAGATGCTATGAAAGTTACTAATTCCCCAGATTTTACCGTCTTTTGTTTCTTTTCTTTCTCCATATAAAAATAATTCGATTGCTTCATAAAAGTCCCAATAATCAGCATCTTTGAGGGGAGTATTATGATCAATCATTTCTAAGGTATCTTTTAGAATATCAATCACCTGACTATAATATTGTTCATGAAATAAACTATATTCTGCACTTAAATAACTGTGTTGAAAATGTTCAGCTAATGCTTTAATTTTTCCAGCAATTTCTTGATGTAATTGTTGTTTAACTTCCCATAATAAATAACAATACATTGCAACTAAATCAGTTGATTGAAACTGCATTTGTTTACGGGGTAAGTACATATAATCAACATAAGCTGCATTATTGGGCAAAAAAATAGCACGATGTAGAAACTTATAAGATTGACTATAATCTAAGATTTCTGATTTACTGGTTCGATAAACTAAACTAAGTATTTTCGGTTCATTATAGGTTTCCAAAATTGTATCAATACTGGTTAGTTTAGAATAAAATATGTTTTCTTCTACTTCATTTTCTATGATATCTGAACCTTGTTCATTATCGATTATTCCATCTCTATCTGATTTAAGTATCTTAGAGTTTTCATCTAGATATCCTTTTTCTAGACAAATCGTTTTAAATTTATGGAAGATACGATAAAACAAGAAAAATAGTTTTCTCTTTTCATCAAAAGTGTCTATTTCCTCTAGTTTATTTTCAAAACCTTTGGGGAAATAAAAATAAAGTTGATCATCCTTTTTTTCTATCCCCACAAAGGAATATACATCATCTACAGTTAGTTTGAGTTGATTAAAGTTTATCATTGTAAAAAACGCTATTTATATTTTACTAGGTTTATTTATTACGATGGTATGGGATCATAAAACTCTAAACCTCGTTCATAAAAATATTTCATTAATTCTACTGTATATGAAGTAAAATCGGCATAAGTGATTAATCTTATGTTGGGATTTTCTGTAATTTTTTGTAAAAGATTTTCTAATGGTCTTTTATCTCGTGTAAAAACATTATCCCAAAGATAAAACATTAACTTATTTTCTACTTTCTCTTCTGAAATTGAATTATCTTCTGGTTTTATAAACCACCAACCTATTTGTTTATCTTCTATTCTTCTAATTGTTTGATAATTTTCTTTAATAAAATCATTTATGCCAATAATACATTCACACCAACCAAGGTCTACTTCTTCTCTAGCAAAAAATAGAATTGAGTTTTCAATTTCTCTAGGAATATGGTGTAAATAAAATTTATTAGTTGGCATTTCAATATATTCCCAATCCCATCGTCTTTTAAATGCACTATCTAAATAGTAGATTGATTCATCTGATGTGTTAATGGTAGCAAGAATGGATAAATTACTAGGGATTTTAATTTTAGGATTTCTAGGATCTTTTAATAAACCTAATACTCTTAAACCTTCTTCATTTTTACTAACCTCTAAATTTTTTGTATATGTTTCGTAAAAACCATTTAGCATTTTACCATCAATTTTAATATCTCCATCCTCTTGTATTTTAGCTGGATATCCCATTGCGTCAAATAAACCAATTAATTCCATTTCCGAAATATCAACCTCATAAGTTGACCAATTATCATCTTGCCTATCTAATAATTGAAACACTGTCCCAAAAATAGCCGGTGCATTTCCTCTATTTAACTCATCAATGACTAATAGATAATGCTCATCATCTTTACCATCAATTAAACCACGATAGGCCATTCCTAACGCACGCAAAAAATGACCAGGATAATATTTATAGATAACATTATTCCCTTGACTTAAAGGAAGTAACTTACCCATAAAGTCAGCATAGGTATATTCGGGATGAAATACCGTTTTTACTGTATTTTTCAGTATTTTACTATTCTCATCAAACTCAATATTTAACTTCTCTTTAGCAATTTCTCTAATCTTATAACTTTTTCCTGTTCCGGGACTTCCAAACAGTATTTTTTGTAAAGGTTTTGCACTCATGTAGCATCAATGAATAATAGGGATAATCAATATTATAAACAGATATTTAATTATTGCAACATAAGTATATAGCGTTTCTCGGACTCATGGGGTACACTTAACTCCTGCCTCCTGCCCCCTGCCTCCTGCCTCCAAGCGATAACCTCTGTACCTCACAAGTATGAGAACTGCTATA
>JASJDN010000036.1 GCA_030065205.1 Crocosphaera sp. | reverse complement strand
TAACACAAGATAAGAAAATATGGACGCTTTGCGATTTATTTATTGGTCGAAATTCATCCCTACCTAAAATGTGGGTATTTTGATAGTATTTTTAGGTAGGGACTTCTTTCGACATTTTTGTTAAATCAGTTGTAGAGGCAATAAAAGGATATAACAAGCTTTTACCAATGTGGTTTCATGGAGAACTGAAAGCTCAACCCAGAATCCCTAGTTATCGTAAAAATGGATGGTATCAACTAACTTTTACTTCTCAAAACATTCGCTATGAAGCACTCTTAGGATGCTGTTATTTACCTATTGCTAATTCTCAAAGAAAAGAACTAGAAACAACATCAATTGTTATCCCCAGTGGGGTGAATTTTCAATCAGAAAATATAGCCGAGTTGAGAATTGTTCCTCACCATGGTAGATTATGGGCAGAATATGTTTACAAAACTCACTCAGTCAAAGCCTCAAATCTTGATTACTCTCAAGGTTTAGGTATTGATCACGGTGTTGATAATTGGCTTAGTTGCACTTCAACTAAAGGTAAGTCCTTTATTGTCAATGGGAGAAATATTAAGTCAATTAACCAACGGTATAATCGATTTGTAGCTAAACAGAAGCAAGCGATGCAGCGCGGTCTTGGACGGGGCTTTCAAGGTGCGGACGCAGGTTCCGCACACAGCCCCTTGGCTTTCCCCCATGAGCGACTGCATCAAGAAGGTAAAACTCAAGATTACTGGGATGATAAATTAGAGGAAGCTACTCATAAACGCAATTGCCAGATGCGAGATGCTGTTAATAAAGCAGCAAGATTTATTATCAATTACTGCTTAAAACATCAAATTGGCCATATAGTTTTTGGATGGAATGATGGACAAAAAAACTCACTCAATATTGGTAAGACAAATAATCAAAACTTTGTACAAATTCCAACAGCAAGGCTTAAAAATAGAATCCAACAATTAGCAGAATCAGTGGGAATTATCTTTACTGAAACTGAGGAAGCCTACAGTTCCCAAGCTAGTTTTCTTGATAAGGATCAAGTGCCGAAATATGGTGAAAAACCCAAAGGGTACAAGTTTAATGGAAAACGGATTAAGCGTGGTTTGTACCGCACTGCTAAAGGTTGGTTAGTTAATGCTGACGCTCAAGCAGCAGCAAACTGCTTGAGAAAGGTAGCCACACAGCTAGGTTTAAATCTAGCCAAGGTGGGTAGGGAAGTTTTGGCTCTTCCTAAACGATATGATCTCGATTCTCTAACTAAATCATATCGTAAGCGTGCAGAAGCATGGATTCATGAGGGGCTGTGGGGGGAATCGCATTCGCCCCTTTATACGCCCCATCCTGCTTCTGCACATCCGCTTTAGAATCCAGGCGGTTTTAACCCCTGGAGAAGTCAACTCAACTTCTACAATTTGAGGTATTCTTTTTGTGTTTCCTGTTTTTCTATTCTTGGGATAAAGTAGAGAAGAGCTTGTTCATGATTGAACTTGATGTCGCATTTCTAAAAGTTGCTGTTCAATTTTTGTCATTAAATTAAAAGGGAAAGTTGCTTCTCGGTATAAATGAACGGGAATTTTATGTTTAATTTCTTCGTGTAACTGAGGTAACTGACTCCAATGTCGGCCACATTGAAGATGATGGGCCGTATGATAGCCCAAATTACAGGTAAAGAAATTGTACCAGCGATCGGTAATGTTATAGGTTGCTTGATAGGGATCTTCCTCATCTAAGCCAGCATGATGATTATACGTTTCATAAACGACCATAAATAACAAAATGATCATCGGTATCACAAAAATAATTAATGTTTTCAGCCAATCAATGAAACAGAATACACCCAAAACTAATGCTGTTAACAACATATTTTGAATAAGTTTGTTGCGTGATTGAAGATGTCGTTGTCCCACCTTCAGTGCTGTAGGATATGCCATTAGACCTACTTTAAACGTATATTCTAAGCGGGACATCAATCGACCTTCGGGAGTTTTCCAAGCTGATTCGTCAAGGGATTGGTCTAAATAATTGAGATGATGGCCTAGGGTATGATGCAAAACCCATGCTTCTCCTACAATTCCCGTTTGTAACCCCATTACCAGTTCAAGTAAACGATTAGCCCAAGGTACAGTAAAGAAGTTATAGTGTTGATGATTATGGTTCCAGCAACAAATCCATCCCTTGATGTGAAGACTAAGGGGTATCCAAATAACCAGTGGCCACAGGGAACGACTAAAGAAAAATATGAATAAATCTATCCCTAAAACGAGCAAAATTACAGTGATAGGATAATAATCGATTCTTTTTTTGACCAACATATTTTAGGTAAAGTAAGTGAATTTCAAGTATTCAGACAATGGTTCCTTGTTATCTATCCTTGTTTAGTCTGGGAATAATTGGCAGATCAGAAGGAATCACAAAAAAAAAGCACCTCCTATTTAAAAAGTGCTTTTTCTATTGTTTAACTTAATGGACTCATCTTGTCCTAAAAGCTATTTCTACGAGTGTTTTCACGGGGACGAGCTTGGTTGACTTTCAGAGAACGTCCCATCCATTCCGCACCATCTAGGGTATCAATGGCGTTAGCTTCTTCTGCTTCTGTATTCATTTCCACAAAAGCAAAACCTCTAGAACGACCTGTTTCACGGTCTGTAGGGATATGAACACGCTTGACAGAGCCATAATCAGAAAATACTGTGTTAAGGTCTGCATCTGTTACCTCGTAAGCGAGGTTTCCTACATAAATTGACATAAAATTTGTCTCTGTTTTTAATGAACTTGCGGAGATTGAGATGTCGGAAAGAAAGGTGTGGATACTTAACGGGAAAACCAGTCAATTATATTAACTCACTCTTTAAGGCCGATTTACAATGCTCAAACAATATCATATCACGAAAACACTTACTCATTGTAGAAATTTTAGATACATTTATTTTATCTGAGTCATGAACCCCTTCTCGTCTATTTTGCTATGATCGACTCATAAGATTATTTTCTCCTCTCTGTTATGTCAACATCTATTGACAAGCAAGTAAGCGAATTTAAGTCTCTACACCACCTAGTCAAGAGGTATTGCGATGTCAATCTATGTGGGAAATCTGTCTTATGAGGTGACACGAAAAGACCTTGAACAAATCTTGTCCAAATATGGAACCGTTAATCGTGTTCAGTTATCACTAGAGACAGAAATTTACGACATGAAAGCGGTCTTCTTTGTTGAAATGGCAACAGACGCTCAGGAAGAAGCAACCATACGAGCTTTAAACGGTGCTGAATGGAGAGGCAGTTGTTTAACTGTTGACAAAGCACATATGGACGAAGAACAAAACCTGTCGGGTCGGGGTATAACGGGTCACTTTAATTGATCTAATCTGAACGAAGTTGTGACTAACTATGTATTCTGGGTTCAGGATGTAATGTTTCTAAAATTTCACTCTCAATGATCGATAATTCATCTAATCTTTTCTGGACAATTTCTCTGTCAAAATAAGTATCTGCTAATACCCAATAAATACCATAATGTCTGGCTTCTGATTCCATTAAACTACGGTAAAATTTAGCTAAATTGTCATCAAGACAATGGCTTCCTAGCAGTCCTAATCTTTCGTGGGATCTCGCTTCTATCAAGGCAGCAATTAGCAAAGAATCTAGTAATCTTTGGGGTTCTTTTGTGCTAATTTCTGCTTTTAATTTAGCCCCATAAGGAGGAGAAGATAGAGGTCCTAAGGGAATATTTCGTTTATCTAACCATTGGTTAACCTTTTCAAAATGTTCTAATTCTTCTTTCGCGATTGCCGTTAATTTTCTAACTAAAACGGCATTGGAAGAATAACGAAACATTAGATTTAATGCCACACTTGCTGCTTTCCTTTCACAATGAGAATGATCTAATAAAATTGTGTCTAAGTTATTAATCGCTTGCTCAATCCAAGCAGTTTTAGTGGGAGTTTTAAGAATATTTATTTTCGTCTTTTGGCTTAACATATGATCTTTATTATACTTGCAAAAAAGCTTAGAATCTATCTCTCTTCAGTGTAACATAATCCATCTTATCAGACATATAGCAATCAGGTTTCAGTTGTGAGAAAGGGTTTAACACTTCGACTCCGCTCAGTGTTAAACGGCTACAAATGGCTCTTGTAGGGACATAATAATATTATGTCCTAATGGTTCTCATATATCATTCCTGATTGCTATAGATAACCCTATTATGTTTTCATCTAAGTAAATCTTGCAATACTGTAATGTCAAGCAAAATTAAATATTTTTAACATTATTCTTTATTTATTTTAAGAATTGTATGATAAATAATTGTTAAGATATTGCTATTAAAATGAAGACAAAAAATATCATAATTATACTGAGAGAATAAAAAAATGACAAATAACATGATCAAAATATTACTTGTTGATGCTAAAAAAAGTAATTACGATACAGTCAAAAAATGTGTTGAAGAAAACTTTAATACACGTTTGAAACTTGAATGGATATCTAACTTTGAACAGTTTTTATTTATCAACTATCAACAATATGATATTTATTTATGTAACAATGAATTGGGAACTATAGAAGATTTCATGAATCATCTAAAACTTCCCCTTGCTAACAAAGAATTTTTAGATTGTTTTAGTAAGTTTATTACTTTTATTACCAATAATGAGCAAATAGAAGACAGTGCTATATTTAAGAATCAAAAACTAGGTATGTCTATCAATTATATTTTTGAAAAAAATCTAGAATCTTCGGAATTGCTTGACACGCTTCAATCAATTTTAGATAAATATTTATGGTTAAAACATCTATCAACTAATCTAGAAAAAATTAGATATTTAGCCATAGGTGAGCCACCAATAGTCGAGGAATTAAAATTTAAAATACAAGAATTACAAAAATCACAAAACATCCTTATGAAACAATTACGACAATTAACATTATTAAGCAAAACAGATGGATTAACAGGATGTTTTAATCGTCATTACTTTGATGAATATTTAATTAAAGCGTGGAAATGGTCAATAAAACAACAAAAACCTCTTAGTCTGATCATGATTGATATTGATCACCTTAAAAAGTATAATGATCATTATTCATGTTCCATAGGAGATATAGCTCTTTCATTAGTAGTTAAAGTTATCATTGCTACAGTTCAAAATTCTAGCAATATAGTGGCTCGTTATGGTGGAGACGAATTCACTATTCTTTTGCCTAATACTGATATAGAAGGTGCAAAATCAATTGCTAATAAGATAGCTCAAGAAATTAGAAAATTAGCCATTCCTCATCCCATCTCAAACGTGAGCAAATATTTAACAGTAAGCATGGGTATTAGTAGTATCATAGCTGATATAAGTTTAGAGCCTAATGTCTTATATAATAGAGCAGATCGCGCTCTTTTTAATGCTAAAGAAAGAGGACGTAATCGTATTGAGATTATGGATTAATTTCTTCAGAGTTTTCAAGGCTCAAAATTGCTAGATCAAAACTGCGAAGAAAAGAATAAAATTTTAATGTAAAGTAATGTAAAGCGGCATTCATGAGATAACCTATGCAAAACAATCAACTATCCGTGCGAAACATTCAACTTCCCACCTTGGGTATCGGTACATGGGCTTGGGGAGATAGTTTATTTTGGGGTTATGGGTCTAACTATGGAGAAAAAGAGGTACAAGAAGCCTTTGACGCAGCCGTAGCAGCCGGTGCCACCTTTTTTGACACCGCAGAGGTGTATGGGTTAGGGGAGTCGGAGAAACTCATCGGTAAATTTCTGAAACAAACCAGCCAACCGGTACAAATAGCCACCAAATACTTTCCTTTACCCTGGCGGTTTACTGGAGATGCTGTAGCGGAAGCGTTAACGGCGAGTTTAGATAGATTAGGAGTTGAACAAGTTGCTTTATATCAAGTTCATATGCCCTTTGATTTTTTCATGGGCCAAGAAACCTTGATGAAAGCCTTAGCAACAGAAGTCAAAAAAGGCCGTATTCTTACCGTTGGGGTGAGTAATTATTCCGCTAAACAAATGCAGCAAGCTTATGATTATTTGGCAACTTATGACATTCCTTTGGCGGTTAATCAAGTGCGTTATTCTTTGTTAACTCGAACCATTGAACAGAATGGTATTCTAGATAAAGCCCGTGAGTTGGGGGTAACAATTTTAGCTTATAGCCCTTTAGATCAAGGATTATTAACTGGAAAATATACCCCAGACAAACAACAGCAAGTGACAGGAGCGAGAAAACTCGATCCTAAATTTTCATCTTCTGGGTTAAAAAAAATTGAACCCATCATTAATCAGTTAAAACAACTAGGAGAAAAATATGATAAAACTCCTGTTCAAGTTGCTTTAAACTGGTTAATAGCCCAAAGTAATGTCATTCCTATTCCTGGAGCAAAAAATGCTAAACAAGCACAAGAAAATGCAGGAGCAATGGGTTGGTTACTCAGTGATGAGGATGTTCAAAAACTTAGTTCATTAAGTGATAAACCCTCATGAAATCTTTCAGCTTAGTTTTGGGTTTATGTCTTCTTTCTTTTGGCTTAAACCCTATTCTTATTGAAGCAAACCCTCTAATAAAAGTAGCAGAAAACAATCGCACAAAGCGCATTCAATTTGAGCAAGGGGAAATTTCGACTACATTTGAAGATGCTGTTATTAGAGGAACAAGAAATACTTATTTATTAGGGGCAAATACGTCACAAGTTATGACTATTTCTTTAACCTCTCTAGAAAATAATGCAGTGTTTGATTTAGTTGCTCCTAATAATACTATTCTGAAACGAGAAGTTACCAATACTCATCTTGTTTTACCTGATAATGGAGATTATAAAATTATTGTGGGGGGAACAAGGGGGAATGCAACTTATAATTTATATGTGGAAATTTATGATGTTGTTAGTACCCAAAGAATCAAAACTGAAAATTATCGTATTATTCTTCGTTCTTATTGTATAGAAGGGGCGGTAACTTGTAATCATGTTTCATACGAAGGTATTAATCTTCATACGGGAGACAGCATACAATTAGCTGGAAAAACAATTCATACCACTTGTGTTGATGGTGTTACTCCTTGCCGATTTTTAGGTTATCAATTTGTTAATGGTGACTATACTTATATTGTACGAAGTGATGGTTCACTTCTGGTTTATCAAGCCAATAACCTAATTTTGCAAGAGGAGGGAACTTGGCAAGATTAATCACAATTATTTTTATTGAAGAAGAGAAATTATAATTTTGAGATGAATTGTGTTATGATTTAGTCAAAATATAATTGATAAATTCAATAATTGAAACAGAATATAAACGAAAAGAAAAAGAAGCAATGATTCAATCATCCCAAGAAATAGATGCTCTTAGTTTGGGTTGGAGTGAAGAAGAGGAAGAATGTGCAATTATAGATATGTAAGTATCTGGTTAGTTAATTTTGAACCATCTATTGGTACAGAGATTAAGAAAACTAGACCAGCTTTAAACGAATTTTAATTAATTTCAAGATTGTACAATATGAACTGAACAATGAGAACGATGAATAACATAACTGCTAACACTCCCTAAAATAATCTCACTGGCCATAGAATGTCCCCTACGTCCAATAATAATTAAGTCTGCTTGCCATTCCTTTGCAATCCCACAAATAATAGGCCCAGGATTACCATTTTCTTGACGTAATTCTGCCTTAATATTTATGTTTTTAGCTTTTTGTATCCAAGCTTCTAACTTTTGCAAACTTTCTTGTTGATATTGTTTCCAATCTTCTTTAAATTTTTCAATTAAATCAATACTATAACTACTGGCATATGGAGCAAAACTGATAGGACTATCCTCGGCATTTTGGGATAACACATGAAGTAACATTAATTGTCCATCTACTGCTTTTGCTAAAGTCAAAGCAACCTCAATCACTTGTTCAGCAATGGCAGAATTATCAACAGCAACTAGGATTTTATTGTACATTTTTAGTCCCTAATTTACACAACGTCACTCACCTAGTTTGGAGACTAGCACAATTTCTGGTCATTACTGAAAAATCTTATAACTTATTTGTATTTCAGTCGCTTAATTTAGCGATCGCTTTTGTTCAATAATCTATACTTATCAAAATAACAACAATACTTTTAAAGATTAAAACAACCTGGTTTCGTTACAAAACGCAATGTGTGACAAAGATTCTCAATAATTTACGAATTTTCGCCATTTCATGCTACTATACTAGAAATAAAAATCTGTAGCCAGTTTGTGTATTTTAAAAAATAAGGGGTTTAAACCGAGCTAAATCGTTTTGTTCAACAACAAATCATGACATAAATTAGCGATGTTTAAAGCAAACCACCTTTAATTTGAGCATTTGTACTAAATGTAATATGAATTTTTATAAAGTGGTCTTGACAAAAATAAGAATTTAGCAGTTGAAGTTTTAAGTGAATAGATAAGCTATAACTAGAAAAACCCATCAACCATGAGGAGTAATGACAAACCCAACCCATACAAGAAGAGGACTAGGTATTTGGTTTGAGCGATTAGTTGCAGCCATTTTATTAGGGGGTCAAGTCTTTTTTCATCTGCTCAAAACCAGGATTCATCGACGAAACACCTTAGAGCAGATGAGTGTGGTCGGTCCAGAATCTTTGACCATTGCCCTAATTACAGCCGGGTTTGTGGGGATGGTATTTACCATTCAAGTAGCCAGGGAATTTATCAGTTTTGGAGCAGCCTCAACCGTTGGGGGAGTGTTAGCTTTAGCTCTGACCAGAGAATTAGCCCCCGTATTAACCGCCGTTGTGGTAGCGGGAAGAGTGGGTTCCGCCTTTGCTGCCGAAATTGGTACGATGCGCGTCACCGAACAAATTGACGCTTTATATATGCTCAAAACTGATCCTATTGACTATTTAGTGGTTCCTCGTGTTTTAGCTTGTTGCTTCATGTTACCGGTCTTAAATATTCTTTCTTTGTTAACAGGAATGACAGGAGGATTATTGATTGCCAATGGATTGTATGATATTTCCCCCTACGTTTTTTTAACCTCAGTTCGCAACTTTTTAGAATTATGGGATCTCGTCACGTCTGTCATTAAATCCATTGCCTTTGGGGGGTTAATTGCCGTTATTGGTTGTAGTTGGGGACTCACTACCACAGGAGGAGCAAAAGGAGTGGGTCAGTCCACCACAACTGCGGTTGTTACATCTTTATTAGCTGTTTTTGTGATTAATTTTTTCTTATCTTGGGTGATGTTCCAAGGAACTGGATCAGCGTCTTTTTAGAGACTGTTCCTAAAGAAATAATAATAACGAATTTTGTAGGGTGGGCAAGGTTTTCAACGGTGAAGTTAGTTTACATAAGTCTTTGACTTGCCCACCTTACCGTCTTAAGATTCTATTTATAAACAGTCTCTTAAATCCAGTTGGTTGCCAAAACTTTGATACATATAAGGAAAAAAAGAGTAGAATACCTTAGAATTTAAAGATATCCTACCCAGTCATTCAACCTAGATTAAAAAAGAGTAATTACCGTCCAATTCCTACATAATGGAAACCAGACATTTCTAACTTGGACCGATCTAAGAAATTACGACCATCAATAATCACAGGATTAGCCATTACTTTAGCCATTTTTCCGAAATCAAGGCTTAAAAATTCCTTCCAATCGGTTACTAATACTAAAGCATCACAACTATCAGCTAACATTTCAGCATTGGTTTCGATGATCACCCCTGATAAACCGTGACTTAACCCAGACTGAGACACAATGGGGTCATAAGCCTTAACTTTCGCACCGAGACGGTTTAACTGTTCAATGATAATTAAAGCCGGTGCATCGCGCATATCATCCGTATCGGGTTTAAACGTTAAACCGAGTAAACCGATGGTTTTGCCTTTGAGGATTTTTAATTCTTGTTGCAGTTTTTCAACCGCAATTAATCGTTGACGTTTGTTAACACTCACGGCAGCATTGAGTAATTCTGTCTCGTAATTGTAATCATTAGCGGTATGAATTAACGCCAAAACATCTTTGGGGAAACAAGATCCACCCCAACCAATACCCGCTTGTAAGAACTTATTACCGATACGAGAATCTAACCCGATACCAGCGGCCACTTGAGTCACATCGGCCCCAACGCGATCACAGATATTAGCCACTTCGTTGATGAAACTAATTTTCGTGGCTAAGAAGGCATTAGCTGCGTACTTAATCATCTCGGCCGAGTTTAATTCCGTTACCACCACAGGAACCGGAGGTAAACTGGGATCGTCAGCAAACTTACGGTCTACCAAAGGTTGATAGAGTTGCTGCATCATGGCGATCGCCTTATCACTATTGCTACCGAGGACAATGCGATCGGGGTTAAACGTATCATAAACGGCTGATCCTTCCCGTAAAAATTCGGGGTTACTGACCACATCAAACTCTACGTCAGTAGGGGAGTCCTCTCGTTTAGCCAACCCATCCATAACAATCATTCTCACCCAGTCCCCGGAACCAATAGGAACGGTAGACTTGTTAACGATCACCTTGTAGCCACTGTTTAAATTTTCTCCAATCCCCCGCGCTACCGCTTCAACGTACCGAGTATCGCTTTCGCCAGTGGGTAAAGCGGGGGTTCCTACCGCAATAAAGAGAATTTCTCCGTGTTCGACTCCGGCTGCTAAATCCGAGGTAAATTCCAAACGGCCAGCTTCCATACAACCGTGCATCAACTCTGAGAGGCCCGGTTCATAAATAGGGGACTGACCGGACTTCATCAGTTTGACCTTTTCCTCATTATTATCGATACAGATAACGTGATGACCGATATGAGACAAACAAACCCCAGTCACTAAACCCACATAACCGGTTCCAATAACACAAACGCGCATAACTTTTATCCTCTAAATTTATATTGTTTAAAACAAGGCATTCTAGGGATGATACAACAGCATCACATAGGAGTTAGAAGTATTTTAAACTAAGTTGTCAATAGACAGTTTAGCTCTCTTTTGACACTCGTTCTCGGAAATCCTTAATGGCTAATTCTAACCCTTCTTTCAAGGGAATAGTGGGTTCCCAATCCAAATAAGTTTTTGCTTTAGTAATATCAGGTTGTCTTTGTTTAGGATCATCTTGAGGTAAGGGTTTATACACTAACTCAGCGTCAGGATTAACCATTCCTTGAATCATTTGAGCCAGTTCTAAGATGGTATATTCCCCAGGATTTCCTAAATTAACAGGGCCAATATAGTCCCCATTCATCAGACGCATTAACCCTTCCACTAAATCAGAAACATAACAAAAACTGCGAGTTTGAGAACCATCCCCATAAACGGTTAAGGGGGTTCCTTTGAGGGCTTGTACAATAAAATTACTCACCACTCGACCATCATTTTCTAACATTCTCGGGCCATAGGTATTAAAAATACGAGCCACTCGAATGTCAGTTTTATGCTCTCGATGATATTCAAAGGCCAGAGTTTCAGCCACCCGTTTTCCTTCATCGTAACAAGCTCGTAACCCGGTACAACTAACGTTACCGCGATATTCTTCGGGTTGGGGATGAACATCGGGGTCTCCGTAAACTTCTGACGTAGAAGCCAAGAGGAGACGGGCGTTAACTCGTTTAGCCAACCCCAACATATACAACGTCCCTAACACGTTGACTTTAATGGTTTTAACGGGATTATATTGATAATGAATGGGAGAAGCGGGACAAGCCAAATGATAAATTTGATCCACTTCTAAACGGATGGGTTCCGTAATATCATGGCGAACCAATTCAAAATAAGGATTACCCAACCACTTAAGAATATTGCGTTTGTGGCCGGTATAAAAGTTATCCAAGCAGAGGACTTCGTGTCCTTGTGCCATTAAGCGATCAATGAGATGGGACCCAATGAAACCAGCACCACCCGTGACTAAGATTCTCATGCAGTCTAGAAGTTCAAAGTTGAAATTAATATTAACTTACCTTTGCTTTGAGTTTTGGCCAACCCCTTGAGGGATTTATTTTCTGATATCGTTGATGATTCGTCTTTGATTCGGGTTGGGATTACCCTAACTTTGACCCCCGATTATCAAGAATCCCTAAAAAAATAGCAAAGTTTCTAACTTAAAGGAACCATTCATGAGATCCTAAGTAAAGACCCTATTTCTACCCTATGTCCTTTCCTAATATGGCCCGACGAACCAAAATCGTGGCAACCATTGGCCCTGCTACCCAAAATAAAGAGATTTTACGTCAACTGATTCTCGCAGGGGCGACCACACTACGACTCAATTTTTCCCATAACGATCATGACTATCATCAACATACCATTCGTCTCATCCGTCAAACCGCTTTTGAGTTAAATCAGCCGGTGGGCATTTTACAAGATTTACAAGGGCCAAAAATTCGTCTCGGTCAATTTGTCAAGGGACCCATTACCCTCAAACCAGGGGATTCTTTCATTTTGACCAGTCGTGAAGTGGAATGTGACCAGACCATCAGTTATGTCTCCTATGATTATTTAGCCGATGAAGTGCCGGAACAGGCGAAAATCCTCATGGATGACGGTAAGGTGGAAATGCTAGTAGAACGAGTGGATAAGGAAAAGCGGGATCTTCATTGTCGGGTTGTGGTTGGGGGTGTGTTGTCCGATCGCAAAGGGGTCAATTTTCCAGGGGTTTATCTATCGGTAAAAGCTTTAACCGACAAAGATAAAGAGGATTTGATGTTTGGTTTAGATCAAGGGGTAGATTGGGTCGCTCTGAGTTTTGTGAGAAACCCTCAAGATATTCTCGAAATTAAAGAACTGATTGCCAATGCAGGGAAAAATGTGCCGGTGATCGCCAAAATTGAAAAACATGAGGCGATCGAGGAGATGGAAGAAATTCTTTCTCTGTGTAATGGGGTGATGGTGGCCCGAGGGGACTTAGGGGTAGAGTTACCCCCCGAAGATGTTCCGATTCTCCAAAAACGGTTAATCGCGACGGCTAATAAGTTAGGGATTCCTGTAATTACGGCTACCCAAATGTTAGATAGTATGGCCAGTAATCCTCGGCCCACTCGCGCCGAAGTGTCTGATGTGGCCAACGCTATCCTAGACGGTACCGATGCGGTGATGTTATCCAATGAAACGGCTGTGGGTAAATATCCTGTCGAAGCAGTGGCCACCATGGCCACCATTGCTGAACGCATCGAACGGGAACCCACCGTGACGAAAATGGTGTCCGAAGAAAAACAGTCCATTACTAATGCCATTTCTTCGGCGGTGAGTCACATTGCTCAAGAACTCAACGCAGCAGCTATTATGTCCTTGACGAAAACGGGTTCAACGGCCCGCAATGTCTCGAAGTTCCGCCCCCAAATCCCCATTTTAGCGGTGACTCCCCATGTGGATGTGGCACGGCAGTTACAGTTAGTCTGGGGGGTTAAACCTTTATTGGTACTCGATTTACCCTCAGCAACTCAAACCTTTGAATCGGCGGTTAATGTAGCCCAAGAGAATCAGTTACTCAAAGATGGGGATTTGGTGGTTATGACCGCCGGAACGTTGCAAGGGGTGGCAGGGTCGACGGATTTGATTAAAGTAGAAATGGTGAAAGCTATCTTGGGAAAGGGGGTCGGCGTTGGTCAGGGTTCAGCCAGTGGACGGGCTCGAATTGGCCATCATGCTCGAGAATTGGGTAATTTTGAACCTGGGGATATTCTAGTGGTTCCAGGAACCAGCGCCGAGTTTGTGGAGATGATGCGTAAAGCGTCGGGTATTATTACGGAAGAATCTAGTTTAACCAGTCATGCTGCGGTGATTGGTTTGCGTTTAGGGGTTCCAGTTATTGTCGGATTTAAAGAGGCGACTCAAAACATTCGAGAAGGGGCCATTATTACGGTGGATGCTCAAAAAGGTTGGGTTTATTCTGGTATTGTTACCAGCAGTCATAATGGCAATTAAGTACCTGTACAAAAATAAACGTTACCGTTGAGAAGAGGCAGGAGGCAGGAGTAGGATTATAGCTATGTTTACATAAGTTAACCAGTGGGCTTTACTTATGTCCGACTACGTTGATTTCTCACTTATCATGAATGAATTAGCAAAAACTATCCAACAATTAGATGATCAACTTTCAAAACGTCCCATTGCCCTTGATCCGGGTGGGTATTTTATTATTTATATTGATCGAGAAAATAGCTTAATTTGTGCCAAACATTTTACCAATATTATTAATGAAAAAGGGTTGGCCGTTGACCCAGAAACAGGGGAAGTGATCGCAGCGAGGGGAAAAAGCAATCGCACGGCTGAAACCCTTTTTACTGGACGCAGTGCCAAAGAATTATGCGTTAAAGTTATCGAAGATAATCAACATTGCCCCATTACTATGTTAGATCACGCTGCCTATTTAGGTCGAGAATTTATGAGGGCAGAAATAGCTTTAATTCAAGGAACAGAGTATATACAAGATTAAAATTAATGTTTTGTAATTGCTTATAAATTACTTTCTTGCTTGAATAACTTGTAAACTTCCCCCTGCATACAATTTTTGTTTGCAGTCACTAAAACCAACGTTTTTCAATTCTTTAACCAAGTCGGTTTCTAACAATCTCCAAGCGGTTTCTGTTTCAAACAACCACATAAAAGTTGCCAAAGATGGCCAAAATAAAAAATTAGTGGGTTTATGGAGATCAATAACGGCAAAAATACCTCCAGGTTTAAGCACGCGATATACTTCTTTTAAAATTTCTTCTAATTGTTTAGTTTCCATTTCATGCAAAGCAACACTACTATGAACCACATTAAATTCTTGATTAGAAAAAGGCATTTTTTCTGCTAAAGCAGTTACATAATTTGCTTCAGGAACAACTTTTTTAGCCCGATCAATCGCTGTAGAAGAAGCGTCAAGTCCGGTAACTTGTGAAGATTTTTCAACTAAAAATTGAGTGGTTTGACCACTGCCACAACAAAGGTCTAAAATTTTAGTATCAGAATCAATATTAATACCTTCAAGACATAAACTACGAAATCGTTTTTCTCCTCCTACTACTAAAGCACTCAAACGAGAAATGGTATTATATAACCAAGAATATTGATAACTTAACGGTCTTAAAAAAGTCGCCATTTTCTTTAAAATTAGTCTCATTATGCAATTATATAGTAACACAAATAGAGGGCGTTAGTAGCTTGTAAATTTATGTTATTTTTTCTAGTGAATCATCGAGTACCTTTTCATGATAAAATAATTATAAATATTTTATTAAGGAGTTTTTATGTTAGATTTTGATGGTATTAACTTTGATTATTTACTAGAAGAAGAAGTCATCGAAGCCAAAAATCATGATAAGCTATCTTTTCAAGAAGGATTATTTATCAAACTGCTTGAAGGGGTTAAAGAGGATCGTATTGGTTATGGCGTGATTCAAACGGAAGATAATGAACAAAAAGGAGTCATTTTATGGTTAGATCCTGATACCAATCAACAAATTGTTATCGGCTATCTTTGTCATGAATTACAAACCGTATAACCTTGTTGTTTTGTTGTTGTTTCCATCAATCCAATAATTAGAGGAGTGAACGAAATTCTCTGCTTTTAGGAAACACTTGCTCCCTGGCTAATGCTAAAAGTAATCTTTGTTCTGTTCTAGCGATCGCCTGATAAGTTGTCTCAATGGCTTCAGGTTCTACGGAAATCGTTGTGATACCCCAAGTGATTAACTCTTCAATAATTTCAGAAGAATTAATAACAATTTGTCCACAAATAGAACTAGGAATTCGTAGTCGATTTGCTTCTTGGATTAACTGTTTTAAAGCACCTGAAATAGACTGTTTATAAACAGAAGAAATTTCATTCCAATATAACTTATTTCGTTCGATTCCTAATAATAAAGGAAGTAAATCATTAGTCCCAATTGCAATACCTTGTACTCCTGCTTCAACATAATCAGGGAGTTGAAAAATAATGGAAGGTACTTCTGCCATCATCCAAACTTGAAATGACGTTAAAGAAGATAATTGAAATTCATGAATTAAATCCAGGCAAAAATCAAATTCCTCTACTGTTCTTACAAATGGCAAAATGATATTAATATTTTCATATCCTTGTTGTTGAACTGCAGATAAAGCCTGTAATTCTAAGCGAAATAAAGTTGAGTCAAGACGATAACCAGCTGTTCCTCTGCGATTTTGATCAGGAGAAAATTTATCATCAAAAGTTCGGTAAAAAATCGGATTAGGATGAAAGAATTCAGCAAATTCACTAATTCTTTCCTTAAGTTTTTGAATAATCTCATCGGGTTGAGAAGTTCTTAGCCATTCCCTTAAAGAGTGAGAGGTACATAAATCTAATAACATTAATTCTGAACGAATTAACCCTAAGCCATCACAGGGTAACCCCTTGATTTTATTCAAGGAACTAGGCTGACTTAAATTAACCATTAATTTAGTGCCAATGGGATAATCTAAAAAAGATGGCTTTTCAGACAAAACGTCCAATGGTTGAAAGGGTATTTGATGCTTATCTAATTCATTCAAAATAACGGTTCCATTCTCTCCATCAATAACAATAGAATCTCCCGTTTGTAGCCACTTTGTTGCATCAGAAACCCCCACAATAGCAGGAATACCTAATTCTCTCGCTAAAATAGCTGCATGACTGGTTATTCCCCCTTCTTCGGTGATTAAGCCTGATACTTTTTTAATAGAAGATAATTGAAAAGGGTGAATTTTTTGGGTCACAAGAATTGGGTTTTTTAACTCAATTAACTGGGAAGAATCATTTTCATCCATTACATAAACAGTCCCCAAAGTATGTCCTGGTGATGCCCCAATACCCATCAGATGAGATTGCGATCGTTGCATTTTTATCTGGGGTTCTTGGTCTTTGACCAATTGATGATAAGGTAATGGGATTAATTGATTAATTACAAATTCAGAGGGTGAATTATCAATCGAATTAGACAAGATCCATTCTAAGGAGTGCCAAGCAATTGTATAGTTATGCAAAGCATCACAAACTTGAAAAGCTTTGATAACTTCTTCGGAATTTAAACAATATTGAACTTGTTGCTCATCACTAAGGCAATAAGTTTCTAGACATTTCTCTGTTCCCAATTGTGTCGATTCTGGCTTATTTCTTAAACGATAAGCACGTCCTTTCTTCCCTAAATGTTGTTCTAAAATTTCGCCTGATTCTTTTTCAATTTTCCAGTAATCAGGTAAGATATCTCCCTGAATAAGACTATGACCTAATCCCCAATTTCCCTGAATTTCAAAGTATTTAGTCCGATTAATTATCCTCCCAGATGAAATGGCATTAACCATTGGTTGCACTAAAATTCCTAAATTCAATTGCTCAATTCTAATGCCTAGACGTTGCCAATAAAATAAACTTTTTGCGCTTAATAACTGCGCCCACATTTCTTTAATGGCTGTTTCAAGATTATCAGCAATATTCCAACAAACTTGAGCAGAAATTAATCCAGAAATGTCTTGGTCTAAGGGAAAATGGCTTCCCAAAGAAGCCCGTAAAATTAATGTATCGTTAGCTAATTTTGCTGTTGCTTCTGTTAAAATATCTCGCCATTGAGACGGAAATGATAGGTTGAGAATAGATTGACGACTTTGCTGGGCAACTAATTGTAAGGTTCGAGGATTATCTACATCCAAATGAAGGGATGATCCGGGAAAATCAGCTAACAATGAATTGACATCATTCAAATTATCTAGAAATTCACGAAAAACACTTGAACTAATTACAAAACTAGGAAAAATGTTATGGCCATCTTGTTTAAGTTGACTCAATATCCATGCTTTTTCCCCAACAACGGGACGATCCCGCACATTAATTTCGGAAAGCCAATAAAGCTCAATCACTGTAGTAAGAAGAATGGAATTACGACGAAAAGTTAAAGCTGTTAAAAATATTTATTATGATCAGAGTTAAAACAAATGAACTACCATTTAACCTATACTATCTTATTTGTCATGATATCATGACAAACGACTTAGCCACAATAGAATATTGCCAGATAATTGCAATTAAATCGTTAAACTAAACTTGAAACTCTATAATCCAGTATAGCTTCTATAATTTAACTTTATCTATCAAACCTAACGATTTTTTTCTATGAATAGAGAGAGGTTTTCGGGTTGGTTCCCTATACCTAAACAGACCATCATACAAGCCATCATTTTAGGGTTGACTACCCTTATGTTAACAATTACCTGGACTCCTAGGGTAGTGGGACAGTTTCCTGTGGCTGTTTCGTCAGGGGATACACCCATAAAAACCCAGACCCCTTGGTGGGACCCCAACAAAGCGGAATCCTGTGGACGGTTGTGGTGTAGTACAGTTCATTTATTCGGGGGTTTAGATAAATTCTTTCAGGTTGCTGTTAATCCGGCTACCCTTGAAAATCCCAATGATAGTGCGTTTATAGTGGAGGAAAGGGCTAAAAAAGTTCAGAGGATTTATGATTCTATTTATGATCGGGTTCGTGAATCAGAGTCCAAAGTAGACAGAGATAAAGTGACGGCAACAATTAGTAATATTGGGAAATGGAAAAATTTATTTTTTGAGAGGGATAATTTAGGAGTACATCCTGTTACACCAAAAATTGAAGTGGGAATTAGGAATGATCAAACAGTGGTTTATGTCCCAGAACAACTTGATTTAGGTTTATCGGGACAAATAATTGTTACGATTAGTAGGGCGGATACTCTTCATTATGGAAAATCTGTTGAAGATATTGCTCAAACATGGCGTTTTTTGATTTTTGAAAGTTTAAATGAAGCACTTTGGGCTTATGAAATTGATCGATATTATCCTTTTGCGAGATGGTTAATCGCCGCCCTTATTATTTTTGTTATTGCTATTTTTGTCATAATATTATGGGTGATTCGATATAGCCTGAAAAGTTGGAATCGTCGTCTTACTCGTCAATTACGAACATTAGAGAAATCTTTGGCGATTGATGCAGAGGGATTAACAAACGAAGAAGTTTCTCTATCTGATAATTTAGAAAATAATGGTTTGAATTATCAAGAATCTGAATCAAAAGAAAAAAACAATAAAACCAACTTCTTATCTCTTGCCAAAAAAGCGATAAATAATCCTGAAAAAGTTCTTTTCAAAGCTAAAAAGGTTGTTGATAATACGGTTCAAAATATTAGTTATAATCTTTCTCACGTATCCCTAAAACAGCAAAGCAGTATCAAACGTCAACAAAATATTGTTCTATTACTGTCAGGTTTATTGTTTTGGATACAAATATTTTTAATTTTATTAACCGGTGGATTAATTGTATTGATTTTTCCAGAAACTCGTCGTTATAGTTATTTCTTTTTGGGGCAAGCTCTCACGATTCCCTTAATTTGGATGTCTGTAGGTATTGCTAATAAATTACTCAATTTATTGATTGATTATTATCTCAATAAATGGGCAAAAAATGAACAATTAATTCATCCTAACTCTAATCGTTATACCCTAAGAGTTAGTACCTATTCTAATGCCCTCAAAAGTGGGGCAACTTTCCTGTGTATTGCCATTGGTATTGCTATAACCGTTATGTTATTAGGAATTAATTTAACTGTCTTAGCAAGTGCGGGAGGTGTGGCTTTTGTCGTTGCCTTTTTATCGCGAAATGTAGTAGAAGATATGTTAAATGGTATTCTAATTTTATGGACAGATCGGTATGCAATTGGGGATGTGATTCAAGTAGGAACGATTGGCGGTTTGGTAGAAAATATGAATATTTATATAACACAAATCAGGGGTGCAGAAGGTCGTTTAGTGACTATTCCCAATAGTAAAATTTCTATTGTTGAGAATTTAACTAAAGATTGGTCACGGGTTGAATTTAAAATAGAAATTGCTTATGATGCTGATGTGAGAAAAGCTTTAAATGTTATTAGTGAAGTCAGTGAAGAAATGCAAAATGATCCCACATGGAAAGATAAAATGATTGAACCTGCTGCTATTCTGGGTGTTGATGATATTTCCCATCAAGGGCTCTTAATTCAAGTGTGGATTAAAACCCAAGCTATGCAGCAATGGGCGGTAGGAAGAGAGTATCGGTTAAGGATAAAAGAAGCCTTTGAAGCAGCAGGAATAGATATTGGGGTTCCCCATCAAGAAGTGAGATATCAAGCTTCTTTATTGACTGAAAATTAAGGATTAGAAAGTAAATAAAGTCAAATGGATTACCTGATTACTCAACAATAATCATTGATAGTTTATAATGCTCCATTACTCAGTTGATTTCCTAGTTCTGTAATTCGATTAGGGCAAATTTGATACATTTCTAAGCCAATTTGAACCCCGATTTCAGCTAAAGTGTCTTGATCTTGAATTTCTTCAAGACTTAAATTTCCTTGATTTATCCATCCCTGCATTTCTCGCATCGTTTCTTTCATCATAGAGTCTTGAAACGTCTCTGGTGATTGACTAGGAAGTTGACAAATTCTTTGGGCTAATTTATTAATTTGAGGCGAGGTAGGAAAGGCTTGAACAGAAATAGGAATTAAGGCAACGGTTAATGATAGTAACCCAACAAAAGGACGCAACATAAAAAACCTTACTTGTAAAATGTTCTACTTAATAGCGTAAAGGAAATACGTATGATTGTCATTAGTATGATTACTGATTATTGTTTGAGAAAAGTTAAGAGATTTTGTTGTACGATTTCTATAATTCACTATCGACTAAATCTTCTTGAGTTTCAATTCTATCAATAAATAAAATACCATTAAGATGATCTAATTCATGTTGAAAAATTCTAGCCACAAAATCAGTCAATTCTTGTTGATGTAAGTTACCGTAACGATCTAAATATTCCACTTTAATTGCTTGATATCTGGGGACTAAACCCCTTACTCCTGGAACACTTAAACACCCTTCCCAACCTTTAACAGTTTCTTCGGAATGAGACAGTAAACGGGGGTTAATCATAACAGTCGGTTTCATGAAGGGTGCATCAGGATAACGAGGGTTAGGATGGGAACAAACCACAAATAAACGGTAAGGTTGAGAGAGTTGTGGTGCAGCTATCCCTACACCATTTGCGTCTATCGCTGTGGTTAATAAGGTATCAATAAGTTGTTGTAACTTTTTATCAGTAATATCAGCAACAGATTGAGCTTGTTGTCTTAAAATAGTATTACCAACTTCAGCAATTTCTAAATTTGGGTTTATCATAGATTTTAGTCTATCTTAAACAAACTATATCTATTATGACTTTTCTTGTGAATGATTGGGGAAATTTCGAGAAACTGTTATAATTCTATTTTTTACCATCCTTAGTCCATAACCACTGTTTGTTATGTTGTCTAAAAATTGTTGACATTTAAGATAAGAATCTTTATTCTCTTTTGAATTCTATAAGATTCTGCCAATGCTGAGGTCTGATTTTAAGAATGACTATCTCACCCCAATATATTTGGAATCAAGTGCTTGATCGTCTTAAATTACGATTAAATCCCACTGCGTTTGAAACTTGGTTTGCTTCAGCAATTGTACAAAATTGGCAAGATAATTGTTTGGTAATTCAAGTCCAAAATCCTTTTATTCTCAACCATTTACAGAAAACTTATTATTCTTTAATTGTGGAAGAAGTTGAGGCGATTGTTGGTTATCCTATCACGGTGCAATTGACCACTGCTCAAGAACAAAACCTCAGAATTGTTGATCAAAATAATCATACTTTTTCCTCTAATAACAACCAGGATAAAACGATTCAAGAATCACCTAAACTGAGTCAATTAAATCCTCGCTATAATTTTTCTCGTTTTGTTGTCGGCCCAACTAATAGAATGGCTCATGCTGCATCTTTAGCGGTTGCTGAGTCCCCTGGAAGGGAATTTAATCCCTTATTTTTATGTGGCGGAGTTGGATTAGGAAAAACTCATTTAATGCAAGCGATCGCTCATTATCGTTTAGAATTATACCCGAATGCTCATGTTTTTTATGTTTCTACCGAACAATTTACCAATGATTTAATTACGTCTATTCGTCAAGATAGTATGGAACATTTTCGGGAACATTATCGAAGTGCCGATATTTTATTAGTAGATGATATTCAATTTATTGAAGGAAAAGAATATACACAAGAAGAATTTTTTCATACCTTTAATACCTTACATGAAGCGGGAAAACAAGTGGTGATTGCCTCTGATCGTCCCCCGAAAAGAATTCCCAGTTTGCAAGATAGATTAGTCTCTCGTTTTTCTATGGGATTAATTGCCGATATTCAAGTACCCGATTTAGAAACAAGGATGGCAATTCTGCAAAAAAAAGCAGAATATGAAAACATTAGATTACCTCGCGATGTGATTGAATATATTGCCACAAATTATACATCTAATATTCGAGAATTGGAAGGAGCTTTAATTCGCGCAGTTACTTATATTTCTATTTCTGGACTATCCATGACAGTAGAAAATATTGCCCCTGTTTTAAATCCTCCCATGGAGCAAATTACGGTTTCTCCTGAAATCATTATTAAAATTGTTGCTGAAAATTTTCATGTTTCTATCGAAGATTTAAAAGGAAGTTCACGTCGTCGGGAGATTAGCTTAGCTAGGCAGATTGGAATGTATTTAATGCGCCAACATACCGATTTAAGTTTACCAAGAATTGGGGAAGCATTTGGAGGGAAAGATCATACAACGGTGTTATATAGTTGTGACAAAATCTCTAAATTACAAAAAAAGGATTGGGATCTCTCTCAACAATTATCAGAATTAAGCGATCGCATTAATATGGCTAGTCGTAATCAAGAAAAATAATACACTTCAAAAGTATCGTAAACTTTCAATAAAAATATAGTCATTCATTATGTCTTTTTTGATGCCATTGCCAAGCATGGGAAAGAATCGATTCTAAACTCGAATATTGAGGTTTCCAGCCTAAAATTTTAGTCGCTTTTTCCCCACTTCCCACCAAAATTGGGGGATCACCAGGACGGCGATCGCCAATCTGAACATTAATATCTTTTTGGGTGACTTTAATTGCAGTATCAATCACTTCTTGAATGGAAAATCCGTTACTATTCCCTAAATTAAAAATATCGGATTTCCCCCCTTGTTGTAAATAGTTTAAGCCTAAAAGATGTGCCTGAGCAATATCAAGAACATGAATATAATCCCGAATACAAGTTCCATCACGAGTCGGATAATCTGTGCCAAAAATAGAAATAAATTTCCGTTTTCCCAAAGCAGTGAAAAGCACTAACGGGATTAAATGGGGTTCCGGATCGTGATCTTCTCCTAATAACCCATCAGGATGCGCTCCGGCTGCGTTAAAATAACGGAAAATAACATAGTTTAAATCATAAGCACAAGAAAAATCTTTGAGGATTTGTTCCACCATTAATTTACTGGCACCATAGGGATTAATTGGGTTTTGAGGATGATCTTCTGTAATGGGAGAAAATTGAGCCACTCCATAGGTAGCGCAAGTAGAAGAAAAGACCAATTTATTAATCGAAGCTGCTTTCATAGCCTCTAATAAAGTGAGGGTATTGGCCACATTATTGCGATAATATTTTTTGGGTTCTTTAATGGATTCCCCCACATACGCAAAGGCTGCAAAGTGCATCACTGCATCAATAGAATAACGAGAGAAAAGATCATCTAACAGGGAGCGATCGCCGAGATCACCGATTACTAATTCTACCTTTAACACCCTTTCCACTAAATCTCGATGACCGTAGATTAAATTATCAAGAATAATGACATCATAACCAGCATTTTTGAGAGCTAAAACGGCGTGAGAACCGATATATCCGGCTCCTCCTGTTACTAAGATTTTCTTTTGATTAACTAGCATAATTTTCTAATACGTATGTTGAAAATTTCATCCATTAATAATCTATTGGTAAGGCAATTAATGTCTACCAATTATTATTTTCCTCATATCCTAATTCAAGTAATAATTCTCCTGTTATTTCCTTAAATCGGATAATATGTTTTTCTTTAAAATAGGTTTTCCAATCCCCACTTATTCCTTTACGATAATGATCATTTTGCTTTTCCACTCCTGGTTTACGTCCTTTTGTTTTCGCTTCAAAATTATTTTTTTTGAGAAGACTTGTAAGTGAAGATTCCGAAATATCGATATCTAAATGAAGAAAAATATTTGTAAAAGTTTCTACAGATCGATCCCCAATCATATCTTCAAACTTACAAATCATAACTCTCTTATTTTCATCAGATTGTAACCAAGAACGTAAACATTCAACTTGATTATATTTATGATCTTTAATATCATTAATTAATAACATGAGTCCATCATCTAATGACATTTGATTTAATTTTTCCCTCCTGTCTTGTATAAATTTCCATTTTTTTGATGAATGAGAATACCGATAAGAAAAATAATCAGATGTCACCACATCTCTATAATCGCGCATAACAAAAATAGCCTTATAATTTTCTGGCTTTTTCAATTCTAAGAAATTTTCGTAGTTAATATATAAAGGACTAATAATTTGACGAGTAGGGAAATCAACCGTTTCAATTTCTTTGCTTATATTTTTATTCAGATAATTTTTAGCAGGATCATAATTATCTAAACCTGTATGTTTTAAAAAAATAGAATCAGAAAAGATTGATTTTAGCCATTGACTACCTGTTTTTTGAATACAACAATGATAGAGATTTTGATTAATATTTTTTTGGCTCAATATCAAAATGGCTTGTTTTTTAATTTTTTGTTGAATTTGAGTGGATAGTTTCATCATAGAATTTTTCATATTTTGTATCTAATGATTAAACGATGACTATATATTAATAGTCTTTTTATCGGAAACTTGTCTTCAGTTTTTTGGTTAAATAACGGGCTTTTTGAAATACACGATCACTTAGAGAGGGACGACGCTTATCTTCCACGGCTAAAGCAGGATGAACTGGCGGTAAGGAGAAAAACAAAGGCCGCTTAATGGACTGTTTACGATCACTACATTGATGTAATTCTTTGAGAAAGTCTACCCATTGATCGGCTGCAACCGTATCAGAGTAGTGAGCTTCAATTTTTGCTCGTGCGCCTTGGGACAGTTTTTCCCACAGTCCAGCCTCTTCTTGTAAGCGTTGAATAGCAGCCACAAAACTATCCCCACGATCATCCACTAATAAACCCGTCACCCCATCTTCCACCAGTTCTGGGATACCGCTACGAATGCGTAAACAGACGGGAACTACCCCACAGGCCATAGCTTCCATTAAGGCGATGGGTAAGCCCTCGTAGTCCGATAATAAAACAATGACATGACTTTCTAAAAGGTGTTTTTGTACTTGATCGCTGTTGAGCCTCCCCCCTAATGTAACGGGAATTTCTTGAGCTTGTTGAGCGATAATTTTTTCGACGGCCTTTTGTTTTGAACCACTGCCATAAATAATGGCTTCTGTGTTAGGAACTTCTCTAACCGCACGACAAAACGCTTTAGTTAGTAATGAGATTTGTTTTTGTTCTTCAACTAAACGGCCAACATAAACCATTCTTAGTGTATCTGAAGGTTTTTTAGTCCTTGTGGGGGGAACCGGTGCGCCATAGGGGATACATTTTATTTGAGTTGTGCTGTTGCCTTTGCTGAGGATAGTTTGTTCAATAAAACGAGAAACGGCCACAAAACCAGAAAATTGATAATTCGGTTGACCAAAGACAAACTCATCTAAAATACCGTAGTAAAAAGGATCATCGGAGTGCATAATACCAACGGTGGGGATTCCTGCTTTTTTAATCCAATGACTACTATAACAAGCGGGAACTACAAGATTAGGAATAAAAACATCGGGAGGATCGTTTTTGACTTGGTTTAAAATCCAATCAATATGCTCGTCTGTATAATTAGGAATTTGACAGACTGAATGTTTAAATCCTCCTTGTTTTACCCGTTGAACTGCTTGACATTCTCCTTCATTCCCTCGAATGGAAAATAAGACCCGTGATTCAATACCACGCTCTTTTAAAGAGGGAAGAAGACGGGGTAACCAAGCGTAGGGACCACCAACAAAGTTAGGGTAATCATGAGCGCAAAAAGTGACTTTCATTACTTTAATAACCTAATTTTTGTAATGAATCTTGATATTTTTCTCTAAACTTATTAATACTATCTTGGGATAAATAACTAAGATAATTCTGTAGAGATAGATATACCCATAATTGATAAATTCTTTTGCCTCACCAATAGATAATTCATAATTAGGAAATGGTAATTGATGGGTTTTGAAAAAATGTACGCTTTCTTCGGTTATATCGCAAGGAGTCCCTTGATTAGTTTCCCCTATTTTCTTCCGTTCAAAATTCGGAACGATTTGATCTAAGTCTTTTTCTAATTTTGAGACATCTATTCCATATAAATTAGCAATTATTTTACGAAACCAAGTATTACCTGATCGTGGATAGGATGCAATCCAAATAACTTTTTTAACCTTATGGGGAACTAAGAAATTATTAAGATTAGCTAGAAAATTATAAGATTGGTATTTTATGGCTTTTCTTAATGTCATCTGTTGGTTGTTCATGATAAAAATGCTTGACTAGATAAAAATTGATTTTAATGTTAGTTAGCTAAAGTTTACTTCATAATTGGAGCATAGTCACACAATCCACTTGTTACCACTAAACTATCTGGAGTGCAACAGAGCAATTTTGTTCCTTGTTGGCTCAATTCTTTTTGAATTAGGGGAAATTTATCGAGAACTGTTCCTTGAGGCGTTTTAACCACAGTGGCATGGCATCCTCCTTTCCTAGCAATTTTGTCATTATAGTGATCCGTTAAATCTGAACGCTGTTTAATTTCTTTCTCATAAAAAGAGGGATTTTTATTCAGATCAATTCCGAGCAACTTAATATCACATTCAGGATAAATTAGATAAGCTAAATTAATGGCCGTTGTTAACGATCCCCTTTGAAAAAACAAGTCATCTTCAAAGGTTTTTGCCCAAATAAATTTAGGATGATCTCGCAGTTTAGCACTAAAAAATTTTAAATGGGAATAATTAACCATTAAGGGAGAAAGATAACGAGATTTTTTATATAATTTGTAACGTTCTTTTAGATTCCATTTCCAATATTTCCAAGGTTCTTTAAATAATTTTTGATAGTAATCATCGACATAATAAATCGGCTGAGGATTTATTTGTTTGGCTTTTTCTATTGTTTCTAAAAAAACTTTATGTGCCGGGAAATGAAAATCTCCTAAAAACAACGCTTTAGGAATCACCCCAATTTTTTCGTAAAACAATAAATATTTATTCATTGCCAAGGTATGAGGATGATTATTCAAATAGTCTTTTTCTTCTGTAGTTAAATCCAGAAGAGAACTACCTGAACCAATGATAAAACATTCTTTTTTAGTGGCACTCATGGAAGTGTTTTTCAGCTATCTAAAGGAATTTTGTAGCAAAGTATCTTAATAATACATGAAACTTTACATAGATTAAACTAATCCTGACCTTAAAGCAACCACGGCTGCTTGTACCCGATCATCAACCGCTAATTTATTCATAATCCCTCGAACGTGGGTTTTAATCGTATTGGTACTTAAATACAAGTCTTCAGCAATTTCATTGTTGCTTTTTCCTTCCACAATTAACTTTAAAACCTCTAATTCTCGTTCCGATAACAGGCTAATATTTTGATTGGGTTCTGGGGTGGGTGGTTTCAAATTATCTAACACTAATCGGGCAATTTGAGGATCAAGATAAGTTGCCCCATCTTGGGCCGCTTCAATAGCCGCTAATAATCGCTCCAAACTTGCCCCTTTGATACAATAAGCATCCGCCCCACTTGACAACGCCGCTACGACTTCCGTTTGTAGGGTATGAGACGTTAACATTACCACATGAATATTAGGCAATTGTTCTTTAATTTGCTTAGTGGCAGCAATCCCGTCTAAACGGGGTAAACCGATATCCATCACCACTAAATCAGGCTTGAGTTCCAGGGCCTGTTGAACCCCAGTGTAACCGTCTTCAGCTTGTCCAACGATTTCAAAGTTAGGATGTTCACTCAAAGCCTGTTCTAAGCCTAACTGCATTAAGGGATCGTCTTCTACAATTAAAATTCGCATAGCATCATCAAGATAACAGTGACCTCTATTGAAACCCCGCCGTTAACAACGGGGTCTTATTAACCATAGGTTAAAAGTTAAAAAAAATCAGTATTTTTTAGCCAACATCTTCACAGAAAACTTCACTTATGCTTAAATTCACCCATCTAGGGGAGGCAAAACACTTCTCTAGTTAGGCACTCTTTAGTTAGAGTGAGATCGTTAAATTTTATGACTTCGACTCGTAATCCCTGGCAATGGTTTTGTACTATCCTTATTCCAGTAGCCCTAGCATACTGGTTAGGTGGTTTGTTGGCTCACTCAAGTACCGCACTTAGCACTGGCGTTATTCCTATGTGCTTTTCGGCCGGCATTGCCCTAACCGCCTTGTTAATCTATGGGGAACAGGTTTGTTTGGGCATTTTTCTCGGTGATGTTCTATTAATGTTTTCCCTAGGAGCTAGTTGGCCCCTAGTGTTGACTTCTGCTGTGGGTGGCACCCTCTCAACCTGGTTAGGGTTTAAATTATTGCGTTGGCGTCATTTTTCTTGTCGCTTATCTCGTATTGATGATGTGACAGGGTTGATATTTTTAGCAGCGATGGTGGCTCCGACGGTGAATGCTACTTTAGCATCGGTGTCAGCCTTTTTGATAGGTTCTCTGAATTGGCAGAATTTTGCGTCACACTGGTGGATGGTAGGGTTAGGAGACTGTAGTGGTATTTTGGTGATAACGCCCTTTCTCTTACGAATTTACCTCGATAGCGCCGGTCTGTTTCGTCGTTATAAAAAAGAGCGTGTTCTAGAAGTTATGGCCTGTGGCGGACTCTTGTTGGGGTTGAGTTGGATGGTGTTTCATCGTCATGGCCAGATGAGTCCTTTGATGGAAGGGGGGTTGAGCAATGCTCAGTATTTAGAGTATTTACCCTTCCCTATCGTGGTTTGGGCAGCCATTCGCTTCCAAACTTGGGGGGCGGTTTTGGGGAGTTTATCCTTAGCGTTATTGGCGATCGCAGGAACCGATCAAGGGGTGGGTCCGTTTGTGATGCAAACCACCAATGAGGCTCAAGCCACTGTTTTGTTACAAATGTTTATCGTCATTGTCAGCGCAACGGCCTTATTATTGTCGGCGGCAGTGGCGGAACGGCAACGGGCAGAACGACAGTTAAGGGTAACCTTAGAACGCGATCGCTTATTAGCAGAAGTTTCTTTAAAAATTCGCCAATCCCTGGATTTACAACAGATTTTTAAGACCACCGTTACAGAAATTCGTCAGTTAATTCAAGCAGATCGAGTATTTATTGCTTCCTGGCAAGAAGGGGGACGCATCGAGGTAGTAGCTGAGTCCTTGAATGGTAATTATCCTAGTTTATTGGGAGGCAATGCTCAGGACGATTTATTAACGGATTTATCGTCTCTTTTTACCTATGCTCAAACGTTTATTGCTGATGATATTACCCAGTTAAATTTGTCCCCAACGGTACAACAATATACGGAACGTTATCAGATTAAAGCCGCTTTAGTCGTCCCTTTACATTTGGATGGTAAACCCCTAGGGTTGTTAGTGGCTCATCAATGTTGGGGTATTCGTCATTGGCAAAAACAAGAGGTCAAATTATTAGAACAGTTGGCCAGCCAAGTGATGATTGCCATGAGTCAAGCACAACTTTATCAAAAGGTACAACAGTTAAATTGTAATTTAGAAAAACAGGTAGAACATCGCACCCATCAACTACAAGAAAAAATAACAGAAGTCCAGAAATTACATGATATGAAAGCGGTGTTTTTACAAGCAGTTTCCCATGATTTACGTACATCGATCATGGGGCTTTTAATGTTATTAAAAAATTTACAACATCGTCCTGGTGATAGCTTGAATTTATCCCGCTCTATTCTGGATCGAATGGTGAAGAGTAGTGAGCGTCAATTGACCTTAATTAATGCACTGTCTGAGGATCATTTCGCTGAACAACGACCGTTAATGGTTCATTGTGAACCGTTATGTCTATCTAATTTTATTAATGAACTCAATCAAGAATGGCAGCCATTATTAAAGCAAAATCAAGCAAGTTTAACCGCTAATATTCCTCACAATTTACCTTTAATCTATGGTGATAAGAAGCAACTCCATCAGGTTTTTGACCATCTTGTTACCAATGCTTTAAAACATAACCCTCCGGGGATTAATTTAACCATTGACGTAACCCTTGATAAAGGAATGATCCATTGTTGTTTGACCGATAATGGGGTAGGAATGGGTGAAAAACAATGCGATCAATTGTTTAAATTATATCTTCGTAGTTTACACGATCGCCGTAGAACAGGTATCGGTTTAGGTTCTTATCAATGTCGTCAAATTATTGAGGCTCATGGGGGTCATATCGGCGTAAAAAGCACCCCAGGAAATGGCTGTGAATTCTGGTTTACCCTACCGATGGCAAAAAGTCAACCCTCAGCTGTGAGCTAAATTTTAATAATTTTGCTTTTGATAAGAATTAGGAATTTTTTTGATCAATTAAAATAGAATATATAGCGTTTCTCGGACTCATGAGGTACACTTAACTCCTGCCTCCTGCCCCCTGCCTCCTGCCTCCAAGCGATAACCTCTGTACCTCACAAGTATCAGAACTGCTATATAAACTTCATATTATTAACAAAGCTAGATTATCATGAAAAAGTAAATCCATCAAGGGTTATTTATGAATCTTAGTTTTGGCTTAATGATATCTTTTGTCTTTATTTATCTTTGTTTTGGGACGATTTGTGGTTTGTATGCGAGAAGTTTTACAGATATTAATGCGTTTAGAAGTATCTTTTTTTTACTGTTAGCTATTTCTTTTGAATTAATGATCCTTGCTTTTAATTAGTTTTCATGATCCATTGATAAATGAATTTCTTAATTAAAGATTAACACCTTCAGAAATGAGCAATTTTTCTGTAACAATAGAAATTGTATTTTTAGTTACATATTTATTATGAAGCTTCCTTCTCATCTAGAAACCCTACGCAAAGAGTTAGAAGCAACCCAAAAACTCTATCTTAAAATCACACCTTCTTTCAGCAACAAAATGACTGTATGGGAGAGTAAATTTGGAGGAGAACCCTACTTTCCTAAACAGTTAGACTATCCAAAAAGTCCGGAAGGAAATCCTCTGATTTTATTAGCTCAAATTAATTTTTTAGACACCTTATTATTAGATAATTTTCCCAAAGAAGGAATCTTACAATTTTACATCGACAGTTATCATGATTTATTTGGTATGAATGATGAAGATATGGCTGAGCAAAAGCATTTTCGAGTCATTTATTTTGATAAAATTGATTTTGATGAAAAGAATTTAATTACTGACTTTAGTTTCCTTCCAAGTCTTGATGATCCCGATGTTATTTTACCATTTATCGGTAGTTTTGCCTTGGAATTTGAACAAAAATCTGAACCCATTAGTGGTTGTGATTATCGCTTAGAAAAGATCCTGGAAAACTTTGTTAATAATTCCGAAGAAAATCTTGATTATTACGATCTGTTAGAGGATTATTTGGACTTATATGAAGGAGAAGAACATAAATTAGGGGGTTATCCCTTTTTTACTCAAGATGATCCTAGAATTGATTTTGATGAAACCATAGAACCCTACGAATTACTGTTTCAAATGATTTCCGATGAAGACGCAGATATTATGTGGGGAGATGCGGGAGTTGGTAACTTTTTTATTCAACCTTCTGCTTTAAAAAAATTAGATTTTACTCGAGTTATTTATTCCTATGATTGTTGTTAAGACAACAGACAAAAACCTATTAAGTGTCATCTACATAAAGAATCATTGAGAAAAAAGATTTTAGGGCAAAAAGTAGGTTATTCTGTAAGCAAGAAATAAATGAGTAGAACTAGGTTAAAGATTTGGATAAAAGAACACAATTAAAGCAAGAACTGTTGAGCAAAATTGAGCAACTCAAAACCCCTTTAGATATCAAACTGGGTTCTCCCATTACTGATGTTCAATTCGAGGATAATATTGTTCAGCAAATTGGTGAATTAACCGAAAAATTGGAAGCTGAAAATCCTAATTTATCCCCCTTACTTTATGCTGTCAATCTTCTCGATGGTGTGTGGAAGTTACAATATTCAACCTCTCGAGAAATTCGCTCATTAACCAAGTTAAAATATGGTTTAAAGGTAGGAACTGTTTATCAAGTTATTGATCTGAAAACCCAATCTTTTTTTAATCAAGCATTTGTTAAACATCGTTTAGGATTAATAGCCGGGTATGTTTTAGTGACAGCAACCTTTGAATTAGCCAAAGAAAATGGTTCTTCCTTACCGAACAAACGATTGAATATTGACTTTAAAAAGCGTTATTTAGCGATCGAACAAATTACAGGAGTCACTACCCCTAAATTAAACCCTTTTAAAGTTATACCAGCACGAAATCCTAGAGGAAGAGTTCCCGTATTTGAGATTACTTATTTAGATGAAAATCTAAGAATTGGTCGAGGAGGAGATGGGGGATTATATATTCTTTCTAAAACCGATAATAAAGAATTAACCCTGTCATCAAAGCTTATGGGCAATTACTAACATTTCGTAACTGTCTGTTGATAAAACATCATTACGACTAAACGCACCAAGATTAGAGCCAAAAATCTCAATTTTTTCAAAATTTAATGTCTTTAACAGCCAGGTAATTTCTGAGGGGACATAATATCTTTCATTACAATTAATTGTTTTTTTGTTGCCGAGATCATCTTCAATATTAAGGGTACTAGACTCTCGAAAGGTTATTAAATCAAAATTGTGACCTTCTGTGTTACCTGAATTAATATTATCATCCATCAAATCTTTAACAGAATGATAGAGAGGATATAGAGCATTTAAAGCCGTAAAAATAAACAGTCCACCCGATTTTAAAGCTTTAGCAGCACTTTCTAAAATTTGAAAATTCATCTCATCAGTTTCCATTAAACAAAATCCCCCTTCACACATCATAATCACTAAATCAAATTCATCGATAAAAGGTAACTTTCTCGCATCGTATTGATAAAACTCAAGGGGTAAATTTTCTCCAATAATTTTCTTCTTAGCCTCATTTAAAGCCGACTCCGATAAATCAATGCCTACCACTGGATAACCCCTTTTAGCCAATTCAATCGAGTGTCTCCCCGTTCCACAACCAATATCTAAGATTCGAGTATCTTTATTGTGCTTAATTTCCTGCTCAATAAAATTACACTCCCCAACTGTGCCGTGAGTAAACCCTTCTTGATCGTATTTAATTGCATAATTGGTAAATAATTCTTCGTACCACTGTTTCATTTTTTTTCTTAATTGATTGAAGTTTTTAACAGTCCTTAGAATAGGGCAAGACAGTTGACATTAATATCATAACCCTGAACCCCGAACCTTGATAGCAGTTTTCAATTGGGTGTATCAATATTCTAGTTAAGTTGAGTGTGGGGAGTGTGGGAGGGGTGGGAAGTGTGGGGGGAATTTTTATTGAGATCGTTAGTCTATTGATATGAAAACTGCTGTGAACCCCGAACTCAAGTCACGAAGTAATCAGCGATAACGGATGACAATTCGATACAATATTGTCAACGAGACATAATCAAGCTAAACTCTCGAACGAACACCACCCGCGATTAAGATTAAATGGAGTAGTTGGAGAAAAGAACACACATGGGCAAAGTAGTCGGCATTGATCTGGGGACAACTAATTCTGTCGTTGCAGTAATGGAAGGCGGAAAGCCAGTCGTGATAGCCAACTCAGAAGGAATGCGTACTACCCCTTCTGTGGTTGGGTTTAATAAAGATGGAGAATTAGTCGTTGGACAAATGGCCAGACGACAAGCGGTTTTAAACCCCCAAAATACCTATTATGGGGTTAAACGCTTCATGGGACGAAAATACGCAGAATTAAACCCCGAATCAAAACAAGTTCCCTACACCATCCGTCGGGACGAATACGGCAACATCAAAATCAAATGTCCTCGCCTCAAAAGAGACTTTGCCCCCGAAGAAATATCAGCCAAAATTCTCCGTAAACTAGCAGAAGAAGCAGAACGTTATTTAGGGGAACCCGTAACCGGCGCAGTAATTACCGTCCCCGCCTATTTTAACGACTCTCAACGGCAAGCGACTAGAGATGCCGGGAGAATAGCCGGATTAGAGGTTTTACGTATTATCAACGAACCCACTGCCGCTTCCTTAGCTTATGGGTTGGATCAACAAATTGCTCAAAAAATCCTAGTGTTTGACTTAGGGGGTGGCACCTTTGATGTCTCTGTCTTAGAAGTGGGGGACGGGGTATTTGAAGTGAGATCCACCAGTGGGGACACCCAACTGGGCGGAGGAGACTTTGATAAACGCATTGTAGACTGGTTAGCAGCACAATTTTTAGAACAAGAAAAGGTGGACCTTCGCAAAGATAGACAAGCCTTACAACGACTGACAGAAGCCGCAGAAAAGGCGAAAATCGAGCTATCAGGGGTCAGTGTCACCGATATCAATCTACCCTTCATTACCGCCACCGAAGACGGTCCCAAGCACCTAGAAACCCGTCTAACACGCCCTCAATTAGAAGACCTCTGCGCTGATTTAGTGAGTCGTTTGACTCGTCCCATCAAACGGGCCTTAAACGATGCCAGATTAAGCCCTGTCCAAATTGACGAAGTGGTGTTAGTGGGTGGAGGAACCCGAATGCCCATGATTAAAGCCTTGGTGCGAAGTTTCATCGACAAAGAACCCAACGAAAACGTAAACCCCGACGAAGTGGTAGCGGTAGGGGCGGCTATTCAGTCCGGTATTTTGGCCGGGGAAGTCACAGAAATCCTGTTATTAGACGTGACTCCCTTATCCTTGGGGTTAGAAACGATTGGTGGTGTCACCAAAAAACTAATTCCTCGTAACACCACTATTCCTGTGCGTCGTTCCGACATCTTTTCCACTGGAGAAAATAATCAAACCCTGGTAGAAATTCATGTGGTGCAAGGGGAACGGGAAATGGCCAAGGATAATAAGTCCTTGGGACGGTTTAAACTAACCGGAATACCGCCTGCACCCAGAGGTATTCCGCAAGTACAAGTGGCCTTTGATATCGACGCTAACGGCATTTTACAAGTGACAGCACGCGATCGCACCACCGGCAGAGAACAAAGTGTGGTCATTCAAGGGGCTTCAACCCTCAGCGAAGGGGAAATTAACCGCATGATCCAAGAAGCCAACCAGTTTGCCGAAGAAGATCGACAACGAAGGGAACGCATCGAAAAACGCAACAAAGCCAAAGCCTTAACCGATCAAGCCTTACGACGGTTAAAAGACGTTACCTTGGACTTTGGGACTCAGTTTACCAGTGGGTATCGTCGTCAAATTGAATCCTTAAACGCAGAAATTTTGGATAGTTTGGAAAAAGACGACGAAAGACGCTTAGATCGCGCTCAGGCAGACTTACAAGATGTGTTATATGAAATGAACCGAGAAGTGCGCTTACAATACGACGATGAAGAAGACGAAGGCATTTTTGAGTCCATTCGTAAGACCTTAACCGGAGACGATGACGACGACTATCTCTATAGTCCCCGTGGCTCAAGTTACGGTAGCGACTATGGAACCCCCCGTTATCCAGAACGGCGAGACTACGCCGCACCCCGTTACGATGATCGTCAAAGCTATGGTTCTTCGGCTCCCCGTTACGAACGTTACGATGATCCCTACGATGAATGGGAAGAAGAGCGTCCCAGTCCGAGATCCCGTCGTCCCGCTTCTGAACCCCGTCAATATCCCCCCAGAGACTCCGAAGCTTACTACAGTCGCGATCGCTCTCGTCGCATTCCCACAGAAAATCAATGGGATGAAGAGGATGATGATTGGTTCTAAAATTCTAAGATAATTAAAATACAAATTCTGACCCGATTCCCAGTCCCGTTTTATACTGATATATGCAGCAACTTCGTAACTACTATGCCATTTTAGGGGTTTCTCGAGATGCCACCGCCGAAGAGATTAAAAAATCTTTTCGTAAACTCGCTCGGCAGTATCATCCCGATGTTAACCCCGGGGATACCACAGCAGAAGAAAAATTCAAGAGTATTAACGAAGCCTACGATATTTTATCCGATGAAACAAAACGGGCTGATTATGATCGCGTCCGTTTCGGTAAAACCAAACGCCGTCCCTCTCGTCCCCAACCTCGTCCCTCTCGTAATGGCAACAGTAACAGCAGTAGTTACAACCGAGATGCAGAATTTTGGCGGTTTCAAGACTACAACCCCGGTAGTACCAAACGGGCCAAAGTAGTTAACCCGTCTCGCAGTGCTAGGGATGTAGAAGCTAAGCTAAATATTCCCTTAGAAAAAGCGTATCGGGGGGGACGGGAACGTATTCGCCTAGAAGATGGGCGATCGCTAGAAGTGGATATGCCATCTGGGATGATCGATGGTCAGAAGATTCGTCTTAAAGGCCAGGGACTGCAAGGAGGGGATCTCTATCTGAAAATTACCATCACCCCTCACGCTTTTTTCGAGTTACGGGGTAGCGATATCGCTTGTCGAGTACCTGTCACCCCCAGTGAGGCCATTTTAGGGGGTTCGGTAGAGGTTCCCACCATCGATGGCCTAGTTAAAATGACTGTACCAAAAGGCGTTCGGCCTGGACAACGGTTACGGTTAGCGAATAAAGGCTATCCTGACGGTTCTGGAAAACGAGGAGATCAACTGGTAGAAATACAAATTGCTATCCCTTCAGAAGTGAGTGAGGAAGAGATAGCATTGTATCAACAAATCAGGGAAAAAGAGAAATTTAATCCCCGTCAACATTGGTTGTAGACGTGGGATATGTTTTTCTTTTCTTAGACAAAAACAAAAGAATTACTATTGATATCTAAGGGGGTGGTATTTTTAACAACACCCACTAATTCATCTTCCATTCCAGCAACCTTTAAAAAGATGGCTTGATCATTAGATCCAACAGGAGAAACCCCTAGATAATAATCCTCTGCTACACCATGTAATTGAATGATATCTTGGGAGATATTAAAGTCAGAAATTTCTGCATAATCTTGTTGTCCATAGTTATCATATAATGCTTCGCTGGAGTTTCCGAGAATAAAGGTGTCTGCATTCATGGTTCCCATTTCATCTGTTACCAACCCAGTTAAAGAATCAACAGAACCAGTTAAATTTCCGTCAGCTTCAATGGCTAGGAAATTGATATTTTCGGTGGTATGATTCGTTTCAGTATCATTACTGGTATCTTCTTCAACCATGATTTGGACGTTACCATTAGTAAGATTTTGATAGCGTAATCCTGAAGAATCTCCACCATCAAAAGTAGCAATATTTCCTAATAATTTAGGTGCATTAATGAAGTTATTTCCAAAATCAATCGTATGCCAGTTATGGGTTACTTGATCACCCGTATTTCCTGTAATAAACTGATTACCATCCCAATTTCCTTGACTGGAAGAAATAGCTAACCAAGCAATATTTTCTGAACCATGTCCACTGGATTTATAGGCTTCTTCTTCTTCTAAAGCTATCTGAAATCCATTATTAGTGATATTATTTTGACGAGTTCTGACAAAGGTTGCATCGTTATCTGTTTGAACTTGAGTTAAGACAACTGGGGTATTAGAAAAGTCATGATTAAAGTTGATAGTTTCCCAAGTGGATGTGGTAATAGCATCGGTTTTCACGTTACCTACTTCGATAATAGTACCGTCTGATAGTTCCCAGATTCCTTGTTCAACCACTAAGAAACTGAAGCTTTCTGTTGTGTGATTACCACCGTGGGAATTACCGTTAAGTAAGGTAGTTTCTTGAACTTGGACTGAGAAACTATTACTTTGAATATCAGTAATTCTGAGAGTTGAAGGGTCTCCACCATTGTAGGATAAAGGTTGAGCAAAAATGACAGGATTGATAAAGTTATGATCAAGAACAATGGTTTGACTTTCGTGAGTTAAATTGGTAATTTGACCAATTTCAGCCATCACTACATCATTATTAATAACGGTCGTATCCAGAATATCAACTGTGGTTGTATCTTGGTTTCCAACTACATAATTATCGTTACCAGTCCCGTCAAGAATTTGTAGATTAATCGTTTCTGTTCCTTCAACTTCTGGGTCAGTAATTAGGTCAATTTCTACAAATTGACTGCTTTCTCCAGCCATGAAATGAACACCATTCAACAGATTATAATCTATGCCTAAATCTGCAGTTCCTCCAACAATTTCGAGATGAACCATTGAATCAAAACTGGTGTCTCCATTGCGGATAACTTCGACCACATAAGTTAATCCATCATCCTCATTAACCGTATAAGAAAGCGAACCAAACTCAACCGTAGGAGAAGCATCAAGGATATTAAGAGTAGTCGTATTTTGGTCTCCCACCACATAATTATCCGTACCATTTCCTGAAACAATTTCTAACTGTAGAG
>JASJDN010000152.1 GCA_030065205.1 Crocosphaera sp. | reverse complement strand
TTACGGGCAGCAGAAGACCCCGAATTTGAGACATTCTACACCAAAAACATTTTATTAAACGAAGGTCTAAGAGCTTGGATGGCTCCCCAAGACCAACCCCACCAAAACTTTGTATTCCCTGAAGAAGTATTACCTCGCGGTAACGCTCTCTAAGGAATATAATGTTTGTTTAATAACCCTATGATATTAAGCCCCCTTTGTGGGGCTTCTTTTTAACTTTAGTTACTCACACCACAATTTAAACCGATGTTTTTCAAGCTTGATGATTTAGGGGAAAAAACCATTAATAAAATTGCTGAAGTTGCTTTATCGACTAAGTTAGAGAAAAGAGACAAATTAGAGGTAAAAGTTAAAACTGACCCAAATTTATTGGCCAAAGGAACCTTAGAATCATTGGTGATTGACTGTCAAGGGTTAATGGTGGAAAATGTTCTGAGAATGGAAAGTATTAATATTACTCTCAATACCATTGCCGTTAGTCCGTTTAAAGCATTAACGGGTAATATTCAGTTAACTCAACCGAGTCGAGGAAAAGCTTGTGTTCTGTTGACAGAACAAGATATTACTAGGGTATTAGAGCAAGCAATTTTAAGAAAGCAACCGAGCGAAATTATTATAGATGAGAAAGTTGTTAAGGTTAGCTTGCAACAGGTTACGTGTAACCTTTTAGATACAGGTAAAATCTTAATTCAAGGAAAGGTTAAACGAGAAGATACCCAAAATATTAAAAAGGTGAGCCTGGAAATTAAACCAAAAATTTGTCAAGCTGGAAATGGGGTTATTATGGATGACATTGAATATTTAGAAGAAGCTAATTTATCATCAATTTTACTCAATCCCATTTTAGAAGAAGCAAAAAGTATTTTGAATTTAAAGAATTTCAAAGTTGATGGGTTGTCTTTAAAAGTTGAAGACTTTAATATTAAACAAGGAGCTTTACAGTTAGAAGCTGAAGCAGGAATGACTCATTTTCCTCAATTTTAACGAACATTAATCATGACAAAATGTTACAACTTCTGTGATTTCCGAAACATCTAAGTTAGCTTTAAGGCAAGTTCCCTTAACCTAAAATTAATTTTGTTAAACATTTATTAACCTTAACTTAGAGAAGTTTTGTCATGGCTATTACAACTGACTATAAAAAACAGGGACTTGCTGCGTTAACTTTTGGTGCATTAATGGCAGTTACGCTATCATCTTGTACATCTGTTGATAGCGTGGAAACGAGTGAGATAGAAATAGATGGTTCAAGTACTGTTTATCCCATTTCTCATAATGTCGTTGAGGAATTTCAAGCCACTCAGAGAACACAGGGTGCTGCATTAGTGGCCAACGTTGACTTATCAGGAACGGGTGCAGGGTTTGAGAAGTTTTGTCGAGGAGAGACAGATATGAATAATGCTTCTCGTCCGATTCAAAAACAGGAGATGAAAGCTTGTGATCAATCAGGGGTAAGATATATAGAATTAATTATAGGATTAGATGCTATTACTGTGGTTGTTAATCCAGAGAATGATTTTGCTAAAGATATGACTTTAGAAGAACTAAAAAAGGTCTGGGAACCCCAAGCAGAAGGAAAAATTACCCACTGGAATCAAATTCGTGAATCTTGGCCAAATCAACCTATTAATCTATATGGTCCAGGGAGAGATTCGGGTACTTTTGACTACTTTACCGAAGCTGTCATAAAGAAGAAAGGGGAAATTAGAAGTGATTATACTGTTAACAAGAATCCCAATATTTTAGTGCAGAAAATTTCCGAAGATATGAATGCTTTAGGGTATTTTGGTTATGGGTATTATAAGGTCAATGATAGTCGGGTAACAGCACTAGCTATTAAAAATGGTGAGCAATCCGTTGTCCCCTCTCGTTATAATATTAAATGGGATCAATATCGTCCTCTTTCTCGGCCTCTATTTATTTACGTTAACATGAAGGCAAGTCAGGATAAACCTTCGTTACGAGAATTCGTTCACTTCTATCTAGAAAATGCCCCTGAATTTGTTAGTGATAGTGGTTATATTCCCTTACCAAAAGAAGGTTATCAATTATCAAAACAACACTTTGAAACAGGAAAAGTGGGAACGGTTTTTGAGGGAAACTCTCAAGTTAATTTAACGATGGATGAACTGTTGAAAAAAGAGGCCGCTTTTTAGTTTAGTTAAGTTTCTAGAAAAGAAGATGGCTGTAAAACCTAATCCTAACCCCATCTTCTTAGTGCTTAAGTTATGAAGACTTTAACAAAGCAACGTACTTTAATTCTTCTCTCAATCTTGTTTGTTGTTCCCCTTGGTTTATATTCTAAATATTATCAAGGGGTTGGAAGTATATGGGTCAAGGATTATGGCGCAGCCATTTGGTATGAGGTATTTTGGTGTTTGTTGGCGTTTTATTTTTTTTCTGGTAAAAAAGCCATTAAACTAATACCTATTTATGTTTTTATTATTACTTGTTTATTGGAAATTTTACAACTCTGGAATCCGCCTATTTTAGCTTTCATTCGTTCTCATATTTTGGGAAAACTATTGTTAGGGACTACTTTTTCTTGGTGGGATTTTCCTCATTATGTACTGGGTTGTTTATTAGGTTGGTTTTGGTTAGAATTAATAGACAAAACTTTGACTAGACCTTAGTTTAAGACGTAATTTTGCCCTCAAAGCAATCTTGAACAACAGCTAATACCAAATTCGGTTTAGTTAACCCACTTATTCCTGAGAGGTGAGAGGGGGGAGAGAGGGGTGTGTGGGATGTGTGGGGGGAAACAAACCAAAATTATAGAGAGTTTTTGATAAACGGATTTGGTATAACAGAAACATAGGGATTGCTTCGGGGTATTCTAGTCAAAATTAAAGGTTAAGGTTGATTTTCCCCTCGCAATGACAAGTATTACTGGTAATGACGGTATTCAATGTCATTTCAACAAAGGATAAAGCTCTTGATCGTTTTCATCTTTAGGGATGTGTACAGTTTGATAGCATCATCGGTGTCGAAGTTTATCAGCTAAGATAAAACAACGTATATTTTATTGACCTAACCATCAAAATCATGAACAATAGTCTATCTAATATTGAAACGAAGCCCCAAGAAATTCAGCGAGAAACAGGACTTATTCAGGTTCGTGGGGTGGATCATTATTATGAGTGGATAAGACAGCTAGGAATCATAGAAAAGCCGGTTATGGTGTTCGTTCATGGATGGGGTGGATCAGCAAGATATTGGCGAAGTACCGCCGAAGCGTTGAGTGATAACTATGATTGTTTATTATACGATTTACGAGGATTTGGTCGTTCAAAATTACCCAAAAATCCGTTAGGTTTGAGTTATGAATTAGAAGAATATGCGGAAGATTTAAAGGCTTTATTAGATGGATTGGGACTGAAAAAAGTTTATATGAATAGTCATTCTATGGGAGCTTCTGTTGGGGCTTTATTTAGTACCATGTACCCCGAAAAGTTGGAGCGTTCTATTCTTACTTGTAATGGTATTTTTGAATATAATAAGGCTGCATTTGATGCCTTTCATAAGTTTGGTGGTTATGTCGTAAAATTTCGTTATAATTGGTTCTTAAAAGTGCCGTTTGCGCCCCGTTTATTTATGGCGAGATTTTTACATCGTCCTATTGATAAGTTAGAAAAGATTGCTTTTTTAGAGGACTTTATTTTAGCAGATTATGACGCAGCATTAGGAACTATTTATACATCGGTGAGTAAAAAAGCAGTGGAAACTATGCCGAAAAAGTTTGCAGAAATTTCTGTACCGACGTTGTTAGTTTCGGGGGAAAAAGATATTATTATTCCTGCTGCGATGGGACAAGAAGCAGCTAAATTAAATGATAAGATTGAGTATGTGGAAATAGCCAAAACGGCTCATTTTCCCATGTTGGAAGATAAGGAAACTTATTTAACTAAGGTTCGAGAATTTCTTAATTAGAATCTCTTATTGTCTATGGTAGATTGCTTCGGGGTATTTTTAGTAACAATCAAAGCTTACTGTTTATATTACCTCTCGCAATGACAAGTTAAGTTTCTGGGGGTAAGTTAAGATATTTTATAATTTCACTGACATACATAAAATTGGTTTCATTTTTGTCAAATCTTTTTAATGTTTCTTGATTATTTGCATAATTTTTAAGATAACTTTGGATGTCTTTTTTATTTTCTTCGGGATAGTTTGATTATCAGACTTAGAGTTACTTTCGGGGTTGTTATTAGACATGACTGAATGTATGATAGTTTGTGTGATTAGGTGGGCAATGCCCACCCTACCATTATTCGGGTTCAATACCAGCACCCACAGGGGCAATCGCATCTAATTTTAAATCAGGATTATCAGCATTAACCTGTTGCAAACCCCATTCATTTTTAAACAGCAAAACAGGACGACCCCAGTTATCTTTTACTGTAATGGTGTTAAAAATACGACCCGCTTTTTCTAAAGCTGACCAGCCCCCTTTTACCCAACGGGCTAAACTATAAGGTAAGGGTTCTAAAGTAGTTTCAACCCCATATTCACTTAACATCCGAAACTGTACCACTTCAAATTGTAATTGTCCTACCGCCGCTAAAATAGGGTCCCGTTTAAAGTCGTCGGTGGAATACATAATTTGTATGGCACCTTCTTCTCTTAACTCTTTAATTCCCTTTTGAAACTGCTTAAATTTTGAGGGGTTTGGGTTTTTAATGTAGGAAAACATCTCAGGAGAAAAGCAAGGAATTCCCTCATATTCCAATTTTTGACCGTTATAAATAGTGTCTCCAATAGCAAATACACCAGGGTTATTTAAACCAATAACATCCCCCCCGTACGCTTCTTCAATGGAAGCGCGATCTTGAGCAAACAGCTTCTGGGGACGGGATAAACGGACGGTTTTGCCGGTTCTTGCGTGACTTACGGTCATATCCTTCTCAAACTTACCCGTACATACCCTCACAAACGCCACGCGATCGCGGTGTTTGGGGTCCATATTGGCTTGTAATTTGAAAACAAAACCACTAAACTCAGGATGAGTGGGTTCGACTACCCCAACGGATGAGTTACGGCCTTCCGGTCTGAGAGCGTATTCTAAGAACGCTTCTAAGAACAGTTCTACCCCAAAGTTAGTCATAGCAGAACCGAAAAAGATGGGGGTCATTTTCCCCGCGTGAACTTCCTCTAAGTCCAGATCGTCTCCGATCTCCTCCAGAATTTCTAAGTCCTCTTTAAACTGATAATAAAGCTCTTGTTCGAGATATTCCTCAATTTTGGGGTCACCGAGCTTAATCACGTTTTCTTGAGCCTGTTGGGAGCCGTGGGCGCGACGTTCAAACAGATGTATAGCCTTTTGACGACGACTGTAAACCCCTTTAAAGCGATCGCCCATACCAATGGGCCAGTTAACGGCGTAGGTTTTTAGTCCTAACTCTTGCTCAATCTCATCTAACAATTCTAAAGGTTCACGTCCCGGACGATCCATTTTATTGACAAACGTGAAGATAGGAAGTCCCCGTAAACGACACACTTCAAACAGTTTACGGGTTTGGGGTTCTAACCCTTTCGCTGCGTCGATCAACATCACCGCGTTATCTGCTGCTGCAAGGGTGCGATAGGTATCTTCACTAAAGTCTTGGTGTCCGGGGGTATCTAAGAGGTTAATTTGGAAGTCACGATACTCAAATTGGAGGACGGTAGAGGTGATAGAAATACCCCTCTGTTTTTCCATTTCCATCCAGTCAGAGGTGGCCTTACGTTGATCTCGTCTCGCTTTGACCGCTCCGGCTTGATGGATCGCTCCTCCATAGAGTAACAATTTTTCGGTAAGGGTGGTTTTTCCTGCGTCGGGGTGAGAGATGATAGCAAAGTTGCGTCGTTTTTGAACCGCTTCTTGTATTTCTCTTTCTATTTCACTAGGCATAGACAATAACGTTATGATTTTTACATATTTCGCTTGAATGTTCTTTAATTATAGCTAAGTTTACTCTTCTGTCCTAAATTCTTAGTTTAGGGCAAGTTAAAATGATCATATTAGAAATTATTAATTATATTTCTTTTCAAGCATCTTCCTAGTCTCATTCTTTAGGTTCTCAATGTGATAATCACGATAATAAGGGACAACTGTACCTTCTGCGAACTAAACCTCACCTTTAACATCTTCTATAGCGAATAGATACTTATATTCATTTTCAAAAGCAGATTTAATAAACTTTTTGTCATCGTTATTAAAACTCTTAATGATTAGATTCATAAAAATCTGGTATAACTACATTTAATTCTTTTTCTAATAAAGCTTTAATCTTTTCTCTGAGGTTAAGTATGACGAAATCTGTCACGTCTTCATAGCCTTTTTCAATTTCATCTAGGTCATCAATAATCGTTTTACGTATAGGTTTTTCAAGTTTTAAGACTTGTGTTTCCAGTTTTAAATTAGGTTGTTTAAGCACGAATTCTATGGCAGTAATTAAACCGATACCCATTGTTGCGATAGCTCCACAAGTTGCTAAAAAACTTACGAAGCTCTTGAGTCGTGGCTTAACATTAGGCTTATTATTTTTTTGTGGTTATTATGATGATAATTGAGAGAAGCAATGTTAGTAGTCTTTGATTCTTCTTCTCTGCGAAATATATTCAATATACTCATGATATAACCCCCTTTCCCCAAGTAACCCTACTATTAGTATAATTTTTCCTACTGTGTCACAGATAATAATTTTTACTAATCTTAACGGCAATTTGCGTCTATATTGAAAGGCGATTGCGACTCAAAAAACTTTAAGATTATTTAAGAAAAAAAACACCTAAGAATTTTCTTTAACTTTTGCTGCTCTTAATTATAGTTAATACCAATTATCAGAAGTTATTAGAAACTTAACCTGTCATTGCGAGGGGAAATGTAAACAGATAAAATATCTCTCCACCTATTTTTGAGAACTGGTCTAAATTTCTTCTATAGAAATTATTTTTGTTATAATTAATCCAGAGTATTAATGATCAAACACAAACCTTAATTATGACTAGCTTAAATGATCGTCCTCAAGCTGATAGTAATGAGTTATCCTTAGAAGAACTCAACGCTAAATGGGATGCTCTGGAAAATGACCCCGAATTCCAGAAAAAGCCCTTTTGGCAGCGAATTGTAGAAATTGGTAAAGTTGTTCCTGCTGAAGAGTGGGATAAACAGCTTCCGAGAGATTTTGCCCGTAATTTTGAACATTATATGTATGGCGCACCCAGAGAAGATGAGGAAGAATGAAACAAATTTTTTTAGATACTTCCTATTTACAAGCATTAGCTGATACGAGGGATAATCTCAATCCATTGGCTCTAACTATAACCGCAAAATTAGGGACTTTTAGAGGGGTTACTAGCGAAATGGTTTTGACAGAATTACTCAATGCTTTATGCAGTTGAGGTCAGTTTTTGCGTCAATCAGCTATTCGCTTAACCCGTGATTTGCGAAACGATACTAACACCCTCATTATTCCTCAAACTAGCGAACAATTTGCACAAGCATTTGACTTTTATCAAAGACGATTAGACAAGGGATATAGTTTAACCGATTGTGCTTCAATGGCAATAATGAGACAATTAGAAATCGTTGAAATATTAAGCTTTGATAGACATTTTCAACAAGAAGGATTTCGAGCTTTACTGAGAGAATAAGATTACTTATTGAGCATCTTGTATAATTTGTTGTCCCACCGGAGACGTTGCATAACCTAAAAAAGCTTTGACTGCTTCAGAAGGGGGATTTTTGTAAGCGTAATATAACGTTCTTGTGTAAGGATAATTAGCAGCTTCTGGGGTTAACCCATCAATAGGAAGCGTTCTTACAGTCTGCTGATCAGCTACTTGCGTATAAGTTGCGTAACTAATACCATTGCTGCCTAACTGCTGTAAAATTGGGGTGGTTGCATCCCTATCCATCGTGATAATATTGGACGTATTGCCAAAATTTTCTGAGTTTAGGGCTAATTCTGCAAAAATTTTCCGAGTTCCACTCACAGACGGTCGATTAATTACCCTTATGGGTTCCGATGTTCCCCCGACTTCAGACCAGTTTTGGATCGCACCTTGAAAAATACCTTTAACTTGGGTGGAGGTGAGACTTTTGCGAAAATTATTATCAACTCCCACCACAACTGCGATCGCATCTTTGGTCACAGGGATCGCCACTAAACCTTGTTCTTGTTCTGCGGCGGTTAGGGGACGAGAGATAGCTGCAATATCAATATTACCCTGTAGCAGTGCCTGAATGCCATTGGTTGACCCTTGAGCATTAGTTAGCACCTGAACCCCCGCAAACTTCTGTTCAAAGCCGTTTTTCAGGGCTTGATTGACCAATACTAGGCTGGTTGACCCATCAATTTTAACCGTTGTTCCTGGGGTAACTGTCCTCGGGGGAGTAAATGCAGTCACCGCAGAGGGAGAGGGAGGGGAAGGTAAAGATGTATTAGAACTCAACGGTTGATTGTTAGCAGGAGGGGAAGAGATAAGATTATCGGGATTATCTTGGGTTTGTCGAGTAAATAACCAATATCCTCCTCCCAAAATCCCTACCGTGATCACAAGAGAAAGAACTGTAATCAGGGTTTCCTTATTCTGATTCATAAGCTCTTAAATTAATGTTAATTTAGAAAATTTAATAGAACCACATTTATCTTAGATTATTTCTAGTATATTTTACTCATAAAGTCAATAAAAAATCGAGTTTATTTATAATTTTTAACAAGTTCACCCTCAAGGTAAAAACTGGTTAAAATAGAAGTAAGAATTAGGGTTAAAAATTTATGGTAACAACGACGTATGCAATAAGCCCAACCCTCAACAGAGAAACAGCATTTATTCTTTGGTTTGAAGAAGTCGGTAGTCAAGATGTTGGTTTGGTGGGGGGAAAAAACTCCTCTTTAGGAGAAATGATCCAACAATTACAACCTAAAGGTGTTAACGTTCCCACCGGATTTGCTACCACCGCTTATGCCTACCGCTACTTTATCGAATCAGCCGGATTAGAGTCAAGATTAAGAGATTTATTTGCTGATTTAGATGTTAATGATGTTACCAATTTACAAGAAAGAGGACAACTAGCCCGTTCTTTAATTTTAAACACTCCCTTTCCCCAAGAATTCCAAGATGAGATCGTTAAAGCTTATAAAATGCTCTGCGATCGCTACAGTCACGAGTGTAGTCAACTCCATGAAAAATATCGCGAAGAATGTGAAATAGAAACCAAAAATCTCGATGTTGCCGTTCGTTCCAGTGCCACGGCTGAAGATTTACCAGATGCTAGTTTTGCCGGACAACAAGAAACTTACTTAAACATTCATAGCGTTAAAGGAGTGCTAGAAGCTTGTCATAAATGCTTTGCTTCTTTATTTACGGATCGCGCTATTTCCTATCGTGAAAACAAAGGATTTGATCACTTTGAAGTCGCCCTTTCGGTGGGGGTTCAAAAAATGGTGAGATCCGACCTTGCCTCCGCCGGTGTCATGTTTTCCATTGACACCGAAACCGGCTTTAAAAATGCGGCCTTAATTACCGCAGCTTATGGGTTAGGAGAAAATGTAGTTCAAGGGGCTGTTAACCCCGACGAATACTATGTTTTTAAACCTACCTTACAAGAAGGATATCGACCTATTTTAGAAAAAAGAGTCGGTACCAAAGCCATCAAAATGATCTACGATACTGGCGGATCAAAACTGACAAAAAATGTGGAAGTCTTACGAGAAGAACAAGAACAATTTTGTTTAGATGACGAGGAAATCTTAAAATTAGCGAACTGGGCTTGTATTATTGAAGATCATTATTCCCAAGTCCGACAAACCTATACCCCAATGGACATTGAATGGGCAAAAGATGGTCGCACCGAAGAACTCTACATTGTCCAAGCCCGACCCGAAACGGTACAATCCCACAAGGCCACTAATGTTCTCAAAACCTACAAATTAAAAAATCACAATACCGTTGTTGCCATTGGACGCAGTGTGGGGGCTGCCATTGGCCAAGGTCAAGCCCGTGTTATCTTAGAAGCCAGTAAAATTGACCAATTCAAACCTGGGGAAGTCCTGATTACCAACCACACCGATCCCGACTGGGAACCCATCATGAAAAAAGCCAGTGCGATCGTCACCAACCAAGGGGGCAGAACCTGCCATGCCGCGATCATTGCCCGTGAAATGGGTATTCCAGCCATTGTCGGTTGTGGGGATGCCACCGATAAAATCAAAACCCGCCAAGAAGTCACCGTTTGTTGTGCAGAAGGAGACGAAGGCCGGGTGTATGAGGGGTTATTACCCTTTGAAGTAGAAGAAACCCCCTTAGATAATTTACCCACCACCAAAACGCAAATTTTGATGAACGTGGGCAACCCAGAAAAAGCCTTTTCTCTTGCCAGTATTCCCGCACAAGGGGTAGGTTTGGCCCGTCTAGAATTCATCATTGCCAACCATATTAAAGCCCATCCTTTAGCCTTAATGAAGTTTGAGCAATTAGAAGATGAAGTGGTTAAAGAACAAATTGCAGAATTGACCAAACGCTATGACAATAAACCGCAATTTTTCGTCGATAAACTAGCGCGAGGGGTGGCTACTATTGCGGCTGCTTTCTATCCCAAACCAGTCATTGTGAGGATGTCTGACTTCAAATCTAATGAGTACGCTAACTTATTAGGAGGTCAGGAATTTGAACCCAAAGAAGATAACCCCATGATTGGTTGGCGGGGTGCCTCTCGTTATTACGATCCCATGTATCGAGACGCATTTGCTTTAGAATGTGAGGCATTAAAAACAGTACGGGATGAGATGGGTTTGGTCAACGTTATCCCCATGATTCCATTTTGTCGCACCCCAGAAGAAGGGAAGAAAGTAATTGCAGAGATGGCCAAACATGGACTGAAACAAGGGGTTAATGGCCTGCAAGTTTATGTCATGTGTGAGTTACCTAGCAACGTTATTTTAGCGGATCAATTCGCCGAAGTGTTTGACGGTTTTTCTATCGGTTCTAATGATTTAACTCAACTTACCTTAGGGTTAGATCGAGACTCTGCATTAGTTGCTCAATTATTCGATGAAAGGAATGAAGGGGTGAAACGAATGGTTAAATTAGCCATCGAAACTGCTAAGAAAAAAGGCCGTAAAATTGGTATTTGTGGTCAAGCACCCAGTGATTATCCAGAGTTTGCTAAATTCTTAGTTGAATTGGGAATTGATTCCATGAGTTTAAACCCTGATTCTGTGTTGAAAACCCTATTAATGGTGGCAGAAGTTGAAAAAGGTTAGGGGAACTTTGTCAGGTGGGCATTGCCCACCTTACTCATATATAACAATATAAAGACAGAAAGTGGTCAAGGAAAAATTTTTTTTGTACTAATCATCAACCGCTTGACACTCCAACGGCTATAAGCACGTTGGATTCTTCCATCTAGCCCCCAAAAAGAGTAGGA
>JASJDN010000151.1 GCA_030065205.1 Crocosphaera sp. | reverse complement strand
TTCGGTAACAATAGTTGAGTGTTAGAGTCATAACCTTATGTTACCACAAAATTTATAAAGTGATAACATAAGTTATCTAAGCGAGGTTGTGCTGTCGCACGTTAATATATTTGTCGGACTGTATCCACACGCTGACCGTTGCCGATTCCCTTAAACTCCTCGGACGGTACAGCGTGGGACTTAGCCCGACATTTCAGTTAAATTTCTTTAGGTTAAATTTACTTTAAGAAATTAACTTAACAATATATTACATTAACCCGATATTGATGCTGTTTCTGATGCTTACTTTTTTTGACTTACGTTAAACTATGGTTGTTAATCTAGAAACATTGTGAGGAAATCTTGATGACTCGTCATCCTTTTGAATTAGAACTGTCTGAACTAGAAGCAATCAATCTCGAAATCGAAGATTTAACCGAAGAACAAGCTCAAGAAGTTACTGGAGGGTGTCCTGGGATGGTTACTCAAGTTAATGATAAAGAAGGTGGTGGCCGATTCACCACTTTGGCCCTTGGGGAAGAAGGGGGTGACGTTACCACCCTCGCTCTTGGAGAAGAGGGATAAGGGTTATTAATAATTTAGGATGATCATTAATCTTTAAATCGGGAATGGCTAGAAATAATAAATGATCGTTTCTAGCCGTTTTTAGTTTTTCTATTGTTATGAAAATGAATGAATATTTTAATTTTGGGTAACGCTTCAGATGCTCATGCTCATCATCTAAACAACGCTTTGACTGAAGCGGGTGCAACAGTTCATTATTTGGACACTCATTTATTTCCTCGTCAAATACAATTGTCTTGGGACCCTTGTTCTCAAAAAGGTTCTCTGATTTTACCCACAGGTTTTCAATTAGATTTTCAAGCTATTAAGAGCGTTTTTTGGCGTAGTTTTCATAGTGTAGGTATTCCTAAATTAGAAGATGTTCATCAGCAAAGAATTGTTTTTAATGATGCCATGAGTGCTTTGCGAGTGATGATGAAAGCTTGTCCTGCTCGCTGGATTAATTCTTGGCAAGCGTATCAATTTCATAAAGAAAAACCCCTACAATTACAAACGATTTATCAACTTGGAGTTGCCATTCCTGACACTTTAATTACCAATAATCCTCAAGAAGTTATTCAGTTTGTCAATTCTCATCCAAAGGTGATTTTTAAACCCATTTATGGTGGCAGTCATACTCAAATTGTTACTGATGCTCTGTTAGAAATTAAACGGCTTAGTTTAGCTTTAAAAATAGCTCCGATTACCCTTCAAACCTATATTCCAGGGACAAATGTTCGTAGCTATGTTATCGATGATTGTGTTTACTCGGCTGAAATTCGTAGTGGTGCTTTGGATTTTCGAGAAGATGCTAATGCTCAGTTAATTCCTATAGAATTACCTTCTATGATTAAGCAACAATGTTTGTCCATTGCTGAAGCACTTTTTTTAAAATGGACAGCAATAGATTGGCGACTAACTCCTTCAGGTGATTATGTTTTTTTAGAAGCTAATCCCAGTCCCATGTTTCTCCACTTTGAAAATAATACGGGTTTTCCGATTACTCAAAGATTAGTTGAATTATTAATGAATTAACTTTTCATCTCTTGGTTAAAATTAGGTGATCAAAGGAGATAAGAAATGGAGCAAGTACAATTAGTTGTTTTTGACATGGCAGGGACAACTGTTAAAGATAATGATGAAGTGTTGGCTTGTTTTTTAGAAGCAGCAAAAGCCACTGGTTTAAAAGCTAATCAAGAAATGGTAAATCCCATGATGGGATGGTCTAAAAAATTAGTATTTGAGGAATTATGGAAACAACAAATTGAGGAAAACTCTGATGAATATGCTAGGAAAGTTGATGGGAGCTTTGCAAAATTCAAAGAAGTTTTAGAAGATTATTATCGGACTCAAACCGTTTTTCCTACACAGGGGTGTCTTTCGATTTTTGACTGGTTAAAATCTCAAGGAATTAAAATTGCGTTAAATACAGGTTTTTATCGAGAAGTGACCAATATTATTCTTGCTCGTTTAGGATGGAATGAGGGATTAAATGAGCAATATATTGGCTCTAATGATTCCATTATTCAAGCTTCTATTACGCCTTCTGAAATCTATAATAATGAAGGTCGTCCGGCACCTTTTATGATTCAAAAGGCGATGTATTTTTTAGGAGTTATTGACTCCAAAAAAGTTATTTATATTGGAGATACTCCCTCAGATTTAGCTTCTGGAAAAAATGCTAATTGTTTACTTTCTTTAGCAGTTACTAATGGAAATCATAATAAAGAACAACTACAAAAATATGAAAATGATGGTTTATTAGATTCATTATTACACTTAAAAGAGATTATTGAACAGTTAGAATAAATTATTTTAATTCCCATAATAACAACCATAAACCTTGACACCGTTGACCCATGTTTGAGTCACTTGTGGTAAATTATTAATCATGTTTACTACAATTAAATCGGCTCTTTTTTCTACACTAATTTCACCGCGATCGCCTAATAAAAGTGCTTTTGCAGGATTAGCGGTGACGAGGGAAATGGCTTCTGGTAAGGTTAAATGGGCTAAGGTTGGCAGACGAAACGCTGCGGTTAATAAAGTCGCAGGAGAATAATCAGAACATAAACAACTCGCCACATTGTTCGTAATAGCTGAAATAGCTTTCATGGAACCACTTTGACTTTTTCCTCGTAGAATATTGGGTGCGCCAAAAATAGTATGTAAACCCATTTCAATTGCTTTTTGTGCGGTGGGTAAATTAATAGGAAATTCACTAATGGTAATGCCTAAATTTGCCATAATTTCTATTCTTTTTTCTGTATCATCATCATGGGAAGCAATGGCTACATTATGGAGATGCGCTTTACTTACAAGGGTTTTGATTCTGTCTTGCGCCCCTTGTGCATTATCTAATTTTTTGGCTACCATTACATCAGTTTCAGCCTCAGATTTTTTATAGGTATTTCTCAAGTAATCTCGATAAGCTTGTAAGTCTTTAAATTGTCCTTGTCCGGGGGTATGGTCCATCAAAGAGAATAAATGTACACTATCTTCTCCTAATAAGTCTAAGAGAATAGGTAAACTGGTAGGATCGGTAATTTCATAACGACAATGAACCCGATTATCGACTAAAGCAAACGGTTGATATTGATGAATTCCTCTAACAATTTCTGCTGCCATTTCATTATTTCTCACTCCTAATTCTTCATGAGCAAAAGAAATACTATGAAACGGTGTAGTAATACCAGCGATCGCATTTTTTCTATCAATTTGAGCGATAGCAAACTCTAAAGGAAAGAAGGTATTTGCTCTGGGTTCAATTTCTTTTTCTATAGCATCACAATGAGCATCAATCATCCCCGGCATTAAATATTGTCCCTGTAAATTAATTTCTTTTACATTAGTAGGTGTATTAGGATTAATTGTGGTAATAACTCCATCTTCAACTAGAAGAGAAGCAGATTCTAACACTTGATCTTTGAGAATAATTTGAGCATTGGTAAAATAAGTTTTCATTTTTTTTTGACCTCAATAATTAGAATTTACTAACTTAAAACTTTGCTGGTAATAGGGTTATTTTCAGAAGACAAATAAACCTCAAAATCAGCCAAACGTGCTACTAAACAAGTATCATGGAGAATAATTAAAATCGCTGTCCCCGATGCTTTAATTCGTTCGATAATTTTAACAACTCTTTCTGCTGAAGCTTTATCTAAACTGGCTGTCGGTTCATCTAAAAGTAACAAACGAGGAGAAAAAATTATCCCTCTGGCAATATTTACCCGTTGTTTTTCTCCCCCTGAAAATGTACTAGGGGACAAATTCCATAATCTTTCGGGGAGTTTAATTTCTGCTAAGAGATTTTTGGTTTTTTCTCTTGCTTCCTTTTGATCTATCCCTAAATCAAAAAGAGGTTTTGCGACTACATCTATGGTAGATTGTCTGGGTAAACAGTGCAAAAATTGAGTAACAAAACTAATATCAGTCTTACGTAAACTAATCATTTCCTGTTCACTGACTTTTGCTAAGTCTAAACATTCTCTATCTTTTGTGTAATAAAAAATAGATCCTTCACTGGTTAAATAAGTCCCATAAACACATTTTAAAATACTAGATTTTCCGACACCAGAATCTCCAGTTATTGCCGTAATTTTTCCAGAATATGCCTCAACAAAAACATTTTGAGCAGAGGGGATAGATTTTTGTTGTTCATGAAGAAAAAAGGATTTACTTAAATTCTCTATTTTTAAAATAAGATTAGTTGGCATAATTTTTTCAATCAACGTTTCTCTACTAAGTAAGTGAGCATAAATAAACACACAATGCGATGCACTCCTAATTAAATCTAAAATCAATATCCACAGGTATTTCTAGGGATTACATCGGCCTACAAATGTTTTATCTTTAATTATACCTATAGCAGTATAACAATTAGTTAAGACATTTTTTTATCGTTAAATTGTCATTTTTAAATATAGCAATCAGGTTTCAGTTGTGAGAAAACGACGAAGAGGATTTAACAGTGTTAAATCCCTAGAAGGGTGTATTTGTAGGGACATAATATCATTATGTCCTAATTACTTCTCACATATCATTACTGATTGCTATACCAGTTCTCAGAAATAGCTAGAGAGATTGCTTCGGGGTATTTTCAGTAAAAGTCAAATCTTACTATTTATATCCCCCTCGCAATGACTACTTAATTTTTTATTGTTGTTAAAGATTGCTTGGGGTATTTTTAGTAATAATCAAATTTTACTGTTTATATTGTCCCTCATAATGACAGTTTACTGTTACTTAATATAAAGCTGATGAAACTAATTGTTGAGTATATTGATGTTGAGGATCTTCTAACACTTGATCTGTTAAACCCGATTCAACAATTCGACCCTGTTTCATAATTAAAGTTCGATCTGCTAACAATTTAATCACCCCTAAATCGTGGGAAACAACAATCATTGAGACATTTAATTGTTGTTGTAATTGTAGAATTAAATCAAGAATACGCGCTTGTACCGATAAATCTAATCCTGTTGTTACCTCATCTAAAAGTAATAATGGAGGTTCCGTCGCTAAAGCACAAGCAATTTGTACCCGTTGCTGCATTCCCCCAGAAAATTGCCCCGGTAATTGATCCATTCTTGCCATCGGAAACTCTGTGCGCTCCAATAATTCCTTCGCTTTCTGACGAATTTTAGCGTATTCAAAACAGTCATTCATCAATAATCTTTCCGCAATATTCCCACCAGCAGAAACCTTAAAATTTAAGCCTAAATGGGGATTTTGATAAACCATTCCTAGTTTATGATGACGTAACCATCTTCCTTGAGCAGCATTGAGCTGAAAGAGGTTATATGTTTCCCCTTGATCCCAAAAAATTGCTTTTCCAGAGGTGGGTTTTTCATCAAAATAAAGCATTTTAACCAGAGTAGATTTACCACTCCCAGACTCTCCCATAATGCCTAAAATTTCTCCTGGATACAGATCAAAATTAAGGTTATCAGTGGCGACAATACTGCCACAATGGGGACAAATATTTCTGTTATATTCTGCTCCTGTGGATGTCAGACATTGAGAGCAACCGTCACCGTAAATTTTGGTTAATTCCCTAACTTCTAGTATTTTTTCCATAAGTTTTAGTTGTTCGCTCCCCTCGCAATGACAATCAAAATGTTTTCTGTCCTAATAAATTTTTTTGCCTTTTGCCTTCCGTTACGCGGCAGTAATCACTATCTGAACATTGATAGATTTTTTCACCAGTTTTGTGTTGTAATTCATCTAAATAACTATCTGTTGAACCACAACGATCGCAAGCGCGTCTGTTTCCGTTTTCATCGGTAAAATCTTCAACTCGAAATCCAATATCTTTAAAGGTTAACGGTGCTGTTTTTGTATAAGGAGGAATGGCATAAATTTTCTTTTCTCTACCCGCTCCAAACAGATGCAAAACGGGGGAATTGTTTAATTTAGGCACATCAAACCGAGGAATAGGAGATGGATCAATGACATAATGATGGTTAACACAGGTAGGATAACGGTGAGAAATAGTAATTTCCTTGAATTTAACCATATCTTCGTAGAGTTTGACCCATAAACGAGCGTAATCTTTTTCTCCGTGCATGATTTTCCGTTTTTCCTCGTTCGCTTCCACCACAATTAAAGGATCAGGATAAGGCACTTGTAACACAAGAATTTGCCCTTTTTTCATCGGTATTTCAGGAATACGATGACGGGTTTGAATGATAGACGCTTCGACGGTTTTTTTGGTGAGATTTACCCCCGGACAAGTTTGCGCGACAAATTTACGAATATTGACCGCGTTAACCGAGTCATCGCTCCCTTGATCAATCACTTTCAGGGTATCTCCTACCCCTATTAAAGATAAGGTTATTTGTAGTCCCCCTGTGCCAAACCCTCTGGCCATCGGCATTTCCCGTGAAGCGTAAGGCACTTGATAACCAGGGATAGCTACCGCTTTGAGAAGACTACGACGAATTTCTTTTTTAGCGTATTCATCAATAAACCCGAATTGATAACCGTAGTTTTTTGTGCTGTTTAAGGTTTCTGTTGACATAGTTTGATTACAAGACTGTTATAAACAAAATCTTAAGAGGGTAGGTGGGCAAATCAGAGATTTATTGAGACTACCCGTAAACTCAAGAACTTTGCCCACCCTACAAAGCTAGACAAAAATAAACGTTACAGTTGAGAGAGGCAGGAGGCAGAAGAACGAGTTAATATGCAATATATCCATATCTCCGCGTCTCCCCACACTCCCCACACTCCCCCATCACCCCGTCTCCCAGTCTCCCCATCACCCCACCCTACAAAGCTCCCTCTGCTCCCTTTTGTTGAGTCGTCCGGAGGCGATCGAGATCCGATTGAAAGGTGACATAATGAGGCATTTTATAATGAGAGGCAAAACCCATCGATTGCACACCATCAATGTGTAATAAGACAAATTCGGGGTCTTCGGAGGGGTTTTCGATACCTTGGGTTTGTCCTTTTTGTAAGGCGCGATCAAGGATGGCCATGGCGATCGCTTTTACTTCGTTATGACCAAAACAAGCACCATACCCTAACCCAAAGGTGGGTACACTATCTTTGTCTTTACTGTTGTACATCGCTACAATTTCGCATTCCGTCATCAATACCTCTCCCACTTCTTGTAAGTCTCCGGTGATGGGATGGGGTAACATCACCGGTAAATAACCCACCCTCAACTCTGCTACGGTGGGGTGTACATCCCCATACCCCCTCATATTGGAATAGGCGATCGCTAAAATTGAACCAGTTTCTGCTCTGGCCATGGTTGCCAATGCTGCTGAGCGAGGAACAGGGAAAATTAGGGGATTTCGGGTAATATCAAAGGGTAATGTGGGTTTATTCGTCACAGGGGGTAACAACCCTTCTGCTCTCAAACTATCTAATACTTTAGGAAACGTGGTGGGTAAGACTTCATCGGGGATATTTTTCAGCCAAGATTGAGCAATATTGCGAAATTCGTCGGGGGATTCATTTAATAAATGAAACCGAAATAATCGCTGTAAATAATCAGACGTTGGCCCTAACAGTTGTCCCCCTGGAATTTCTTTAAAGGCGGCGGAAATACGACGAATTAATCTTAAGTTTTCCCCACAATGGACAGGGGTTTCTCCTAAACGGGGTTTAGTGGAACGATAGGCCCGAAGATAAAAAGCAGCTTCGAGGATGTCTCCTGCGCTTTGTTTAATGGCTAAAGAAGCTAATTCGGGGTGATATAAACCCCCTTCTGATAACACCCGACTATGTAAAAAATGTAGTTGATTTTCAATCGTTTGAGCAGACAAGGGATCATTTTTTTGATCATTCGTACGCAATACATCTAAGAGATTAATTGCTGCTGCGATCGCCTCTTCTCCTCCTTGTATGGCTACATAACCCATTGATAAATTTTCCCAACGATGAACAATAGACAAAACAATAGTAGATTAATTTATAAGATATTAACGAGAATATAACTTAATGTTAAACTTACTTTTAATCCTTACATCTTAAACTACAACAAGTCTTGGAAATAAACCAGAATGGATCAATTTGCGATTAAAGGAACCGATATTCTTACCCCTGATGGTTGGGTCAAAAATGGTACAGTTATCATTGAAAACGGGAAATTTTTGGCTATAGATGAAACCATTACTGAAAAATTGCCCACAATTGACGCAAAAGGGTTATTAATGCTCCCTGGAATCGTAGATATACATGGAGATGCGTTTGAAAGAGCGATCGCACCACGACCAGGATCACATTTTCCTTTGCAGATGGGAATATTAGAAAATGATCGCCATTTAATTGCTTCGGGAATCACCACTTTTTTTTATTCTATTACTGATTCTTATGAACCGGGTTTACGCAGTCGAGAAACAGCAAGAGAAGTTATTAATTTTATCTTAGAAGAAGGACAAAATAGTTTAAAAGCAGATAGTCGAATTCACATCCGACATGAACAAGCAAATACCGATAATTATGATGAATTATGTGATTGGTTGAAACAGGAGAAAATTGATTTATTATCAATTAATGATCATCTTCCCCCCGCAGGAGATGACTACAAATTGAACCGTCATCTTAACTCTTTACGACGTAGACATAAAATGAATGATGAGGAATTAAATCAGCTAATAAAAACCGCTTTAAATAATCAAGAAAAAGGGTTACAACAGGTCGAAGAATTAGTTAGTTTAGCTCATGATCATCATATTCCCCTTGCGTCTCACGACGATGATACAGAAGAGAAAGTACAATTAAGCAAAAAATGGGGCGTTTCTATTGCAGAATTCCCTGCTGATGTTAATATCGCTGCTAAATCGAGAGATTATGGCGCATCAGTATTAATGGGTGCGCCTAATTTAATTAGAGGGGGTTCTCATGTGGGTTGGATGAGTGTTGAAATAGCAGCTAAAGAGGGTGTTGTGGATTGTTTATGTTCTGACTATCATTATCCTTCTCTATTTTATGCCCCTTTTAAATTAGCAGAAATGGGAATTATGTCCTTTGAAAAAGCTTGGAAATTAGTGTCTACGTATCCAGCAGAAGCAGCAGGAATAGGAAACAGTAAAGGAAAAATTTCTCAAGGTTTTGATGCCGATTTTTTATTGATTGAAAAAGATAATATTCATCTCAATAGTATTAAGTCTGTTTATATCAAAGGAAAAGAAGTGGCACGTTATTAATTTGAATAGTAAGTTAAGGAGTGCATCGGCTTACGAGGTTTGAGGTAAACTAGGTATAGTTAAATTGTGTATTGTGTATGACTTCACTTTCACCCACTCGTGCTACTAATTTAAAAGAAGCTTATCGTATTTGTAACCCTGAACCTTTAACAGGAGAAGATATTGATAGATATTATGTAGATTTATCTTCCGTTCGTAAGACAGAAACCATACAAAATATCACCCAACAATTAACATTTCTTGAACCAGCAAAATTTTGTACAATTTTATTTACAGGACATCGAGGTTGTGGTAAAAGTACCGAGTTGAGAAGACTTGAGAAACAGGTAAAATCAGACTATTACATTGTTTATTTAGAAGCAGATGTTGAATTAGATATTAATGATGCTGAATATACTGATTTATATTTATTAATTATAAAAAAAGTTGCAGACGAATTATATAAATTAGGGGCAAAATTTGATGATAAACTTTTAAGTCAATTTGAATCTTGGTTTAAGGATATTACTGAAGAAACAGAAGAAAGTGTAGAAAAATCAATCAGTATGCAAATTGATGCTGAAGCAGGGTTTAAAATACCGTTTATTTCTAAATTGTTAACAAAATTATTAGCACAAATTAGAGGATCTCAAAAACAAAAACAAACCATTAGACAAACCCTGCAAAAAGATATTAGTCGTTTACAAGCAGACATTAATCTGTTGTTAGCTGATGCGTTTAAAAAATTAACACAAAAAGAACCTCAATATGAACAAGGATTTTTAATTATCCTAGATAATTTAGATCGCATTCCTCCTAATGTTGGTAAACATCTATTTTTTGATTATGCTGCTCAATTACAAGCATTACATACAACAATTATTTATACGGTTCCTATTTCGGCTGTTTATTCTGATGAAAATTTGAATAAAACCTTTGGTAGTCCCAATATTATGCCGATGGTCAATATTTATGAATTTAATGCTGATCAATGGGACTTAGATTATGACGAAGATAAGTTAGAAAGCTTAGTAAATTTAATCGAACAACGAGTTAATATTGATGCAGTTTTTGAGTCTCATCAACAATTATTCGACTTAGTAAAAGCCAGTGGTGGTCATGTCCGACAGTTAATGCAAATGACAGCAAAAGCTTGTTTAACGGCTGCTGGCCGTGGTCATGATAAAGTCATGGCTGACGATGTTATTTATGCAACTAATGAAGAACAATTTAACTTTGAAAGAATTAATTTGAATGAGTATTATCCTGTATTAGCGAGAGTCTGTTTAACTAAAGATATTAATAAAGATGAAATTGGACAGAAATTACTCTTTAATTTATCAGTTTTAGAATACAATGGTATTAACCGATGGAATTATATTAACCCTGTTTTAAAACAAAGTTCTCTTTTTCAGGAAGCATTAAAAAATGAACAGCAAAACTCAGACAATACCTAATGTAAATAATGAAAAAGAATTATTTTTAAACATTAATCAACAGGCTTTTATTGAACTGTTGACCTTTATCGATTTTGCTGATGAGAGATTAAATATTGGCTTTGTAGAAGTCAAGTTTTCCCAAGATAGAGATATTTTAATTAATGCTTTACTTGAACATCCTAACTGTAATAATATTCAGTTTGAAGTTTTAGATTTTTCTAATCCCAATCTTCGTTTTTTAAGAGATGAATTAGTTACTGCATTAAAACAGATTAATATTCAACCTAATAAAAAATTAATTTTACTGATTACTGGTTTAGAAAAATCCATTGGTATCGTCGAAGAATATCCTTCTGTATTAACTAATCTTAATTTTGTAAGAGATGATTTACGAACCAGTATTCCTCATCCCATACTGTTATTTTTACCAGATTATGCGTTAACTCGATTAGCAAAATATGCCCCTGATTTTTGGGCATGGGGGAGAAACGTTTTTACTTTTAAAACGAATCGCAGTAATTTAATGACAAATAGTAACAATATAGTTTATTCTGATGGTATTATTATAAATTTAGATTTGCCAGAAAAGCAAGCAAGAATTGAACAATTACTTAATTTATTAAATGAATATAATACGTACACTGAAGAAAAAACAAAAAATGATTTATTAACAATTAGTAACATTTATAATCAATTAGGAAATGCTTATGATACTTTAGGAAAATATCAAAAAGCGATTATTTTTTATGAGCAAGGTTTACAAATATCTATCAAAATTAGGGATAAACAGGGAGAAGGAAATTCTTTAAGAGGTTTAGGCAATGTTTACTATTCTTTAGGACAATACCAAAAAGCGATCACCTTTCATCAACAATCTTTAGACATCTCAAAGGAAATTAGTGATAGACAAGCACAAGGTATTTCTTTAGGCAATTTAGGCAATGTTTACTATTCTTTAGGACAATACCAAAAAGCGATCACCTTTCATCAACAATCTTTAGACATCTCAAAGGAAATTAGTGATAGACAAGCACAAGGTATTTCTTTAGGCAATTTAGG
>JASJDN010000035.1 GCA_030065205.1 Crocosphaera sp. | reverse complement strand
ATGTTGTAGGGGTCAACGGCCGTTGACCCCTACAACATAACATCCACATCTGTAATGGTTTCTAACTATTGCGCTATAGTAAGGGTTCTCAAATGAGAGGCGATCGCTAACAAAAAAATCAGGTTTTTAGCTGTTGCGCTATAGTAAGGGTTCTGAGAAAAGAGGCGATCGCCAACCAAAAAATCAGGTTTTCAACTATTGCGCTTTAGTTAGATGTGGTGGGCAAACTCACACAGGTTTTATAAGCAATCATGTATTTGCTTGATTTTGCCCACCCTACGATCCTTAGTAACAGTTCTCAGAAGACAAGCGATCGCTACCAAAAAAATCAGATGTTTAACTATTGCGCTTTAGTAATAGTTCTTAGAAAAGAGGCGATCGCCAACCAAACAATCAGGTTTAACTCGCCACACTCCCCACACTCCCCCCACTCTCCATTCCCTCAGACACAATAAACTAGATAAAGAGTTATCTTATGAATGTGAATGGTTAATCAAGCAGCATCCCCCGAAGTATCGGAACAACAACCCATCAAACTACCTCGCACTAGCGAATCTGATCACCTAAAGCGTATCCGTCACACCACCTCCCATGTGATGGCCATGGCCGTGCAAAAATTATTCCCCAAAGCGCAGGTTACGATTGGCCCTTGGACAGAAACCGGTTTTTACTACGATTTCGATGTTCCCGAACCCTTCACGGACAAAGACTTAAAAGCGATTAAAAAAGAGATGATCAAAATCATCAAAAAGAAGTTTCCTGTCATCCGTGAAGAAGTTTCCGCCGAAGAAGCCAAAAAACGCATTACTGAGCTTCAGGAACCCTATAAACTGGAAATCCTGGAAGGTTTGGAACCCCCCATCACCCTCTATCATTTAGGGGATCAATGGTGGGATCTTTGCGCTGGTCCTCACGTCGAAACCACTGGAGACTTGAACCCGAAAGCGTTTGACATCGAATCCGTGGCCGGTGCATATTGGCGAGGAGATGAGACAAAAGCGCAACTGCAACGCATCTATGGGACTGCTTGGGAAACCCCGGAACAGTTGGCCGAGTATAAACGACGTAAGGAAGAGGCGTTAAAGCGCGATCATCGGCGTTTAGGGAAAGAGTTGGGGTTATTTATCTTTTCAGACCCCGTTGGTCCTGGTTTACCCCTGTGGACCCCCAAAGGAACCATTATCCGGTCAACTTTAGAAGACTTTTTGAAGCAGGAACAACTGAAACGGGGTTATCTTCCTGTGGTGACTCCTCATATTGGCCGAGTTGACTTGTTTAAAATTTCCGGTCACTGGCAAAATTATAAAGAAGATATGTTTCCTATGATGGCCGAAACTGAGGAAGCAAAAACTTCAGAAATGGGGTTTGTTCTTAAACCGATGAACTGTCCTTTTCACATCCAAATTTATAAGAGTGAGTTACGATCTTATCGTGATTTACCGATGCGTTTAGCAGAATTTGGGACGGTTTATCGTTATGAACAATCAGGAGAATTAGGGGGTTTAACCCGTGTTCGTGGGTTTACGGTGGATGATTCTCATTTGTTTGTTACCCCTGATCAATTAGACGATGAATTTCTCAATGTTGTAGATTTAATTCTCTCAGTATTTAGAAGTTTACAACTGAAGAATTTTAAAGCAAGATTGAGTTTTCGTGATCCCAACTCTGATAAATATATTGGCTCAAGTGAAGCATGGAATAAGGCAGAAAATGCCATCCGTCGGGCGGTGCAAACGTTGGAAATGGACTATTTTGAAGCAGAAGGAGAAGCAGCGTTTTATGGTCCAAAATTAGACTTTATTTTCCAAGATGCACTAGAAAGAGAATGGCAACTGGGAACGGTTCAAGTTGACTACAACCTCCCCGAAAGATTCCAGTTAGAATATGTGGGAGAAGAGGGCAACCGTGAACGTCCCGTGATGATTCACCGCGCACCTTTTGGGTCTTTAGAGCGTTTAATTGGCATTTTAATTGAAGAGTATGCGGGTGATTTTCCCTTGTGGTTAGCACCCATTCAAGTGCGTCTTTTACCGGTTAGTGATGTCCAGTTAGACTATGCCAAAAATGTTGCTCAAAAAATGCAAAGTTTAGGCATTCGTGCAGAAGCGGATACATCAGGAGAAAGACTCGGTAAAATGATTCGTAACGGGGAGAAACAAAAGATTCCTGTTATGGCCATTGTTGGGGCAAAAGAAATCGAAGAAAATGCCTTAAGTATTCGGACTCGTGCATCAGGAGAGTTAGGAACTATGGCTATTGATGAGGTGATAGAAAAGCTAACCGATGCTATCACGAATCATAGCAATTTTTAACGGTTTGTGGTGGGCAATGCCCACCTTACTTTTCAAAACAAGACAAATTTAAAACGCACCTACATGAAAGAATTAATAGTACATCAAGTTAATATCACACATTATCGTCTCGTAGAATTATGCCATTTAGCTGATCAAGCAAAACCTTTTTATGATTGGGTAGAAAAAATTGCTAAAAAAGAAACAGGATCGCATAAAACTCTCAATGAAATACTTTTATCTGCTTCCAAAGAAACCTTATTCAATATCATTGATTATTGTTATAATGAATCTGATGAGAACAAACCTTTATTGTTTGATGGTATAGGTAGAGTATATCCTCATAAAAAAGCGTGCTTTTATTTTTTCGCCTGGATAATAAGAGATGCACCTCAACAAAGACTTGCTCCTCTCATTAGTCGTATGAGAAAACTCGAAAATATAGATAAAGTTATGGCTGAAACTGATACACTATGTCAACTTATTTATGAATATAAATCTTATGTAAAAAGCTTTGAATGGTTGACTGTAAGAGAAATTATTATTGATCGTCTTGAAGGTTCGAGAAGAAGTATAAAAGGACACCATTTAGAGGCAAATGTTAGAACTGCACTCATAACCTCATTTCAATATTATTTCTCAGTTTATGGAAATTATGGTATATATAAAAAAGTCAAAATTGCTGATAAACAAATTAAGATAGATAATCATACTATTGATGTTTCAGCAGAACTAATTAATAGAAATAATGGGCAAAAAGAAAGACTATTAATACCTATTAAAACAAGAGAAACAGAAGGAGGAGGACACGCACACATATTTACAAGAGATATAATGGCTGCTATTCATGATATAAAAGAAAATAATCATAAACATCATATTGCAGTGGTTATTATTGCACAAAATTGGTCAGCATCAGAACTAGAGAACATAGATGATCAAATTGATTTAATTTTTCATTTTGATATGAGTCCTAATAAATTTAATGGTTTTGATGACGATTCTCAAATTAAGCTAAATAAGTACATAGAGGGCATTTTAAATAATGGATAAATTAGTCAATAAGGTTTTATTGGGAGATGTGAGAAATGTCTGTGGTTATATCCCTAATAACTTAGTTCAATCAATTATTACAAGTCCTCCGTATTTTGGACATAGAAAATACTCTGGTGAGGATAAATGTGACAATGAAATAGGAAGAGAAAGGATGCTAAAAGAATATATTAATAATCTCGTTTGTTGCTTTGAACTTCTCAAACCAAAATTAAAAGATTCAGGATTATTATGGTTAAACTTAGGAGATACCTATCGAAAAAAAGAACTATTGGGTGTTCCTTGGCGTGTTGCTTTTGCTTTACAAGATAAGGGTTGGATTTTGAGAAGTGATATTATTTGGAAAAAACCGAATGCAATGCCTTCATCTGTGAAAGATAGACCAACAAAAGATCATGAATACATTTTTTTATTCTCAAAAACCTCTGAATATTATTACGATGCTGATTCAATTAGAGAACCCCATATTACTTTTACTAATCAATCAAAAATGAAAGGGGGAAGAAATCATTTTGGCAAAAAAAATGGTACGCCAGAAAATGGTAAAAATGGTGGTAATCAAAATTTACATGATGGTAGATGGGATCAAGCTTTTCATCCTAAAGGAAGAAATAAAAGAACCGTTTGGGAAATCCCATTAGGAAAATTTAGGGATGCACATTTTGCAGTTTATCCTGAAAAATTAGTTGAAATTTGTTTACTAGCTTCAACAAAAAGAAACGATTTTATTTTAGACCCATTCACAGGTTCAGGTACAACTGGGGTTGTTGCTAAAAAATTTGATAGGCAATTTATTGGTATTGAATTAATTAAAAAATATCAAGAAATGGCACAAGCAAGAATTGATGAAACCACTTTTCAAGCAACACTTTTCGATTTTTCCCAATTTATCTAAACCTACAATCATAATTCTGAGGCAATCTGGTTTTTTACTTGATTAAAATCACTCCATAATTCATCAACTGATTTAGAAACATTAGATTTAGCACGTTCTTTTGATCTTTGTAAAATTGCCTTCGCTTGTTGTCGCTGTTTTTCTTTTACATCATCAGAATTATCTGAAGATGAGATAATGGTAATAGATGCTTTAGTGTTTTCTTGACATTGACGTAGATAATCTTGAATTTCTGGAGGAATAACTAAAATACCATCTTTAACTTCTACTTCAAATGTTCTGTTATTCATGATTAATTTTGATTTTATAGTGTATGGATTTACAGAAGCAATTCTCACCCTACTTTTTAGGATTCATTTTTTGCTTTGGTACAAAACTAACAACTTTTCTATCACTTTCTGCTTGTTTTTTTTGCCAATCTTCAAACATAGCATCTAAATCATAGTTAAAAGATTTGGCGTGTTCTTCTCGAAATTGATGGATTTCATCTAAGATTTCATCTTTCCACATTGTTCTAATCTCCTAAAAGTTCGTATGGAGTACAAATAACAGGTAATTCATATCCCAAATTAGCACTAATTTGAGCTAACTTTTTTTGAATTTGAGCATTGGCGATATGTTTACAATTCCATGTTAACAAGTAATCTAATCCATGAACAGTTGCAGCAGCAATATGAACTGCATCGTCAGACGCTTTCGGAGGAAGGTTACTTTGTAGAAGAAATTGTTTTGATAAATCTCGTACTGCTTGATTAAGTTCAACTAAGGGGAAACCATCGAGAATTTGTAGTCGTCTCAAAGCAATTTTTGCATCTCCTCTAGCGACTTCATCTAAAACAACTTGTGAAATGTAAAGATCAAAATCATTATGACGATTTTGCCACCAGTCTCGTGTTATTTCAATATTGCCAGCAATAATTAGATTTTTAGTTGATCTAGCTGTTAGATAACCAATAATACTCGTTTCAATATATATAGTTTCAGTCACAGGTATTTCTTAAAGTTGTTTTGATTTTATAGTGTATAGATTTACAGAACTTTAGTTTATCATATATAATTATAGCAATTTTAAACGGTTTAGCTGTACTTTTCCTATCTACTTAACTTTAAGCAGTATAAAAACAATGATTAGAGATATTGAAATAGAAAATTTTAGATGTTTTGAACATACGAAAATTGAAGGGTTTGAACGAGTTAATTTAATTGGTGGTAAAAATAATTCAGGTAAAACTGCTTTATTAGAAGCGATATTATTAAATCAGTCTCCTCAACCTAAAACTGTTTTTTTATTAAGGAAGTTAAGACAAGAATCTGACGAATTTAGTAAAGCTTATCCTGAAAAAGCTTGGGATAGTTTCTTTTTTAGTGATAAAGTAGAACAGAATGGAAAAATAGAAACTAATAATGATAATAATCAAAAGCAAATAATTAAGTTGAATGATAATTTGATTTTATCTAATAATATTCCCTACCAAAATGTTGATCATGAAAATATAGAACAGGACTTACAAATAAAATATCTATCTGAAAATTCCCATAAGGGATCACTATTAACAATTGAGGTATATTTGGCAGTTGATTCAGATTTCGCAAGTCTTCCAAGAGATATACAAAATCTTATGAATAAGTATTCTAATCATTATCTATTTATCATAGTTTCTACTAATAAAGATATTACCTTACGAGTTATTCAAGATATTGACAATAAGCTTGAGATATCTGAAGTAAATTTAATACAAATCCTTAATACTAAGAGAAAAAAATTATTAAGTAGAAAAGCTATTTATATATCACCATTTTTTCGTTATGCTCCTGAAATAATAATAGAAGAATATAGCAAAGCAGTATTTGAAAATTTGGATAAACATATTATTAATATTCTTAAACATATAGATTCATTAATAGAAGATATTAAAATTTTTTCTATAGGAAAGCCTTTACTTTACTTAAAGAAAACTAATCACAAAATGCTACCTATATCAATGTTTGGTGATGCAATTAATAGAGTCATGGAAATTGTTTTACAAGTTATTAATAATAAAAGTAGTATAATTTTAATTGATGAAATCGAAAACGGAATACATTACACTAATCATAGAGATTTTTGGAAAGCATTATTTGAACTGTCAAAAGAACTTGATGTACAAATTTTTGCCACAACTCATAGTTTAGAAATGATTCAAGCATTTAGAGATATTGGACTTAACTATTATGCTGATAGTGGTGCATATTTTACAATGACAAGGCATTATAAGACAAAGAAAATCATTGGTATTAAAAGAGATTTAGAAACCTTAGATTATGCAATTGATCATGGAAAGGAGGTGAGAGGTGAGTAATATTTTAATTGTCGAAAGTAAAAATGATAAAATCTTTCTTGAAGCTTTAATCAATCATCTAAATTATGATATTAAAGTTGGAAAACCTATTTATATCGATGACTACGAAGAATTAAAAGGATTAAACGAAACACAACTAATTAAAACATTAAAAGAATTAAAAGCAGATATTCTCGAAAGAGGAATTGAAAAAATTGGGATTGTTATTGATATTGATGATCAAGGAACTGATAAAAGACTAGAAATAGTTAATAACTGTATCAAAAATGTTTTTGAGAATAGCGGAACTTTGAACAATACTAGCGAATTAATTAAACTAACTATAGACGATGTAACTGAGATAGAAATTGCTTGTTATTTTACTAATGTAGATAATAAGGGAGAATTAGAAACCGTTTTGAAAACGATCAAAACTCAAAACTCTCCTCATGCTGAATGTTTAAATGACTGGAGAAAATGTCTAAAAAATAAGGGTTATGAAATAACAGATAAAGATTTTGATAAATTTTGGATTAGTATTTATCTAAGATATGATACTTGTTCAAAAAAAGACCAAAGAAAAGCAGGAAGAAAATGTACAATGAATAATTTTGATTATATTATGGAAAATAAATCTAATATCTGGAACTTTGAACATCCTATTTTAGAAGATTTAAAAACATTTTTAGCACTGTTTAAAACAGAAACATAAGTCATAATATTTTCTGCTCATAAAATTTGCTAAAATAAATAGAACGTCATTTATGTAAGAGCTATGCAAGCAACTATCCCTAAAAAAATATCAATTGAAGATTACTTAAAACAAGAAGAAAAAGCCAATTTTAAAAGTGAGTACATTAACGGGAAAATTATTCCAATGGCAGGTGGAACAGTTAATCACAATCAAATTGCAGGTAACATTTACGCTGAATTACATTATGCTTTCAAGAAGCAAGATTATCGAGTTTATATGGGAGATGTTCGCCTCTGGATACCTGAGAAAAACAGCTTTACTTATCCAGATATCATGGTAATTGAAGGAGATCCTATTTACTACGAAAATCGTAAGGATACCATTTTAAATCCTAGTTTAATTATTGAAGTTTTATCCCCTTCTACAGAAAACTATGATAAAGAAGGTAAGTTTTTTGGTTATCGAACCATTTCAGGATTTTCTGAATATTTGTTAGTGAGTTAAACGAAAATTTATGGAGAAAAATTCACAAAAACTGATGAAAAAGAATGGTTATTTCAGGAATTTTACGAAGAAGATAAAACCATAAAAATAGAATTAGGAGGTGTATCTTTAGAATTTGATGATATTTATCATAAAGTAGATTTATCAACAAAATCTTAATAAGATCAAAAATATTGACCATCAAGATTTAATAACAGAATTAAAAGAAGATACCATTCTATAAAATCAACAAGTGATTGTTATTATTTTAAAGCTTGTTCAATTGCTGCTATGATAAAACCTTGGTAATTCATCTTTTTCTGTTTACAAGCTTCTTTTGCAGCGTTTAAAAGTTCAGAAGAAATATCGAGTTTTATACTTTCATTCTTGTTGACAAGTTCAAAGGTAACAGGAGAAAAATTATCCGTATTTAAGTAATCAGATAGGTCTTCCTTTAACAAGTTTTCTAAATCTTGATCACTGTTCATGTTCGGTAAATGCTTGTTCATATTTATTAACCTCTCTTTTTTACATCTAACTTAGACTAATGTTATAATAATATAGTAGGTAAAAAAATAAGATAAAAAATGAAAACTCAAACTAATTCAATTAAAAATCTTTCCTTACAGTATATTACTAACCAAAAAGGTGAAAAAGTCGCAGTTATTTTACCAATTGAAGAATTTGAAGAATTATTGATGGATCTAGAAGATTTGAAAGATATCAATGAAAGAAAAAATGAAACTACTATTGACCATCAAGACTTAATAAGGGAATTGACAGAAGATGGCATCCTATAAAATTAAGTGGAAAACTTCAGCAAAAAAAGAGCTAAAACGACTTGATAAAAAAGCTATTATTAGATTACTGGAAGCCATAGAAAGCTTAGCCAATAATCCCTATCCTGCAGGAGTGAAAAAACTTGTTAACTCAGGAGATAGTTATCGCATTAGGGTAGGAGAGTATAGAATAATTTACGAAATCCAGTCATCAGTTCTTATCATATATATTATTAAAATTGGTTCTCGCCAAAATATTTATAAATAATCATAAAAACGGAGATTAATACTATAATTTATCTAAGGAAACTACACAATTTAGGTGAGCAATGCCCACCTAAAAAATGTTAGTTATTGAGTTGTGACATACTTCTGCCTAAAGGCGAGAAGTTTCCTGGGCTGAACGTGCCATCACTGGTCTTACTCATTCATGTCTCCCAAGGCGTGAATTTCGGGATGCCCTCCCGTATGGCGATATCGTATCACATTACGTCCTAAAGGACGGAGTTTTAGACCCTTGATTTTTCGATAAATCTAACTATCCTTATCCTTAGAAGGTGCGGTTAAAATTTCCCAAGCTGCTTTGGCCGCTTCATTCAGGCGATCGCCAAAACTACTGACTTCCTTAACCACGGTGTTCCATTCCTTAACAACACCATCCCAATCTTTTTCTACCTCCTTTTGAATATATTTAACCGCCTCATCAATGCGTTGAGGGTCAAATAGTTTGCGTTCTTCGATATCTTGACGAATGCGACGAACTGTGTCTAAATAGTTCTCACGGGCTAACTCTCCCGCTTCTTTGGCTTCGGTTAAAGCTTTGCTTCTAATCGCGTCAATGAGTGCAGTGGTTTCTTGTTGAATCTCACTAGGGGTTTTATCCTTGGTGACAACTTCAACGTTTGTCTCTTCTGTCTTTGTAATAGCACTTTCTTTAGGGACTTGAGGTTCGGTAGTCATTTTAGTTTTCCTCTCGAATAGCTTTGTGTACATTCAATTTTAGATTTTAACCAACCTTTGACCACCCACATCGGGGGAATCTTTTCCCACTCTCTATTACTATTTTACCTAGGGTTGATGGTAGGTTCGAGGCAACGGCTTCCACCCATAGTTTAACGAATTTCTTCTCTGTACTTTAGGTTTGTCTCGTAAAGCTGACAATTGAGGTCATCAAAAAAATAATTTCTCTTAAAATATCACTAGATATCAGAATGAGATTGTGTGAGGACTATTAAAAGTGTTATTCAATATTCTTGATAGCCTACAATGGCTTTGTTTAATCCCTGTGATCGGTGGTTCCGTTTTTTCCTTATTAACCGTAGCTACCGTTAAACGGTTTTTTAAGCGATCCCCTCAAAATAACCATTTCACCCCTCCTGTGTCCGTTTTAAAGCCGGTACGAGGGTTAGAAAAGAATCTGAAACATAATTTAAGAACTATTGCTACTCAAGATTATCCTAACTATCAAGTCATATACTCCGTTCAAGATCCCCAAGATCCCGCTTATCCTATCATTAAAGGTATTCAAGCAGAATTTGGAAGCGATCGCATTTCTGTAGTCATCAGTCGAGTGGAAGCAGGGGCCAACGGGAAGGTGAATAACCTCTTAGGCGCGATGGAAGCAGCCAACCACGATATCATTATTATTAGCGACAGTGACACGCGCTTACAGCCCGATTATATCAAAACCATTGTCAATCCCTTGGCTAACCCGGATGTAGGTTGTGTCTGTACCCCGTTTAAAGTGACCAAAGCAGACAGTTGGTACGAAAAAATGGAACTTTTAACCATGAATGCTGACTTTATGCCTAGTGTCATGTTTGCAGAGGTAACAGGGGCTTCAAATTCCTGTTTGGGACCCTCTATTGCCATTCGTCGCTCAACCTTGGATAAATTAGGGGGTTTAGAGAGTTTAGCCGATTATTTAGTAGAAGACTACGAAATTGGACGACGGGTGTGGACATCGGGGCAAAAAATGGTACTCCTTCCCTATATGATCGATGTAGTGGTTGATCTAGCCAGTTGGAAAAATTGGTGGAGTCATCAAGTCTATTGGGATCAAAATACCTATTTAGCGAGACAAGGGGCTTTTGTTTCCACTATTTTAATCCGTTCTATTCCTTTTGCTCTCATTTTTGCTCTGTTACGATGGGATTTTATCGGATTAGAGGTCTTAGTGGCTACTATTCTAGTAAGAATGATAACGGCTTTTATGGTCGCTCGAACGATGAAAGACAAAGAAACCATCAAAAATTTATATCTATTACCCTTTCGGGATGTGGTGGGTTTAATTTTTTGGGGGTTAGCGTTTACCCAACGGACCGTTATTTGGCGGGGGGTTGAATTTAAGTTAACCAGTCACGGAAAAATGGTGAAACATCGTTTAATTCAAAATTGAGGTTCAACCATGTTATTGAAGCAATTATTAGGAGAAAAAAGAGAAGAAATTTTAAGTTTGGCTGCTAAACATGGGGCTTTTAATGTTAGGGTTTTTGGATCTGTCGTCAGGGGAGAAGAGACAGAAAATAGTGATATCGATTTTTTGATTGATTATGATTTATCGAAAATTTCTCCCTGGTTCCCAGTGGGGCTGATTGAGGATTTAGAAAAACTGTTAAATCGAAAAGTTGATATCGTTACGACTAAGTCTTTACATTATTTTATTAGGGATAAAATAATAAAAGAGGCAGTTAGTTTATGAAGGATAATAGGATTTATTTAATTCATATTCGAGACTGCTTGACAAGAATTAAATCTTATACAAAAGGAGGTAAAAAAGAATTCTTTGAGCAAATAATGATTCAAGATGCCGTTCTCAGAAATCTAGAGGTTATGTGTGAGTCAATTAAAAATTTACCGACAGAATGGAAAGAGTCAGAACCAGATATTTTATGGGAAAAAATTGCAGGATTTAGGAATAGATTAGCTCATGAATATCTAGGAATTGATATTGATTTGGTCTGGGATGTGGTGGAAACTTATCTGCCTTCCTTAGATAAAGCAATTGACTCTATTTCTGAAACATTCTGGAATAATTAATTAGTTACATGGAAGAGTTAACGACAAAAATCAAACAAAAAGCCCTGGAAATTGGCTTTCATAAAGTGGGTATTGCTAAAGTTGATAGGGAATATCAAGATGATGCAATTAATCATCTTCAAGCTTGGTTAGCGTTAGGATATAACGCAGATATGGCTTGGATGAATAACCCGAAACGGTTCGATATTCGTCAATGTATGCCAGAGGTTAAAACAGTCATTTCTGTTGCTCTGAATTATTATACCCCCTATCAACAATCGGAAGATAAAAAACAGGGTAAAATTTCCCGTTATGGGTGGGGAAGAGATTACCATAAAGTTATGACAAAAAAGCTTAAAACTTTGAGTCAATGGTTAGACAAGCAAGACGAAAGTATTAAAACCCGTTATTATGTTGATACTGGGCCAATTCAAGATAAGGTTTGGGCGATGCGATCGGGAATTGGTTGGATCGCTAAAAATAGTAACGTGATCACCAGAGAATACGGGAGTTGGGTGTTTTTAGGTGAAATTTTAACCAATTTAGACTTAATAACCGATAAACCCCATACAGAACATTGTGGAACTTGTACCCGATGTCTAGACGCTTGTCCTACTCATGCGATCACCAGTCCGTTTGTGGTGGATGCGAACCGTTGTATTGCCTATCATACTATCGAGAACCGTTCCGAACAGCTTCCTAAAGATATTGTAAATAATTTACAGGGATGGGTAGCCGGTTGTGATATTTGTCAAGAGGTTTGTCCTTGGAATCAGCGATTTTCCCAAGAAACTGAGATCCAAGATTTTCACCCTTATTCGGGTAATATTGCCCCAAACTTAGAAGAATTGGCCGATATAACCGAGGAGAAATGGCAACAACAATTCCCCGCTTCTGCATTACGGAGAATTAAACCGACGATGTGGCAACGGAATGCTCGTGCTAACCTAGAAGAACAGGGAAATTGAATTATCATAGATTATGGCCACAGGTTAGGACTGCTTCGGTTCCCTATTACCCTCTGTGTCCACTTACTATTTTGTCCTATCCAAACAAAGTGACGCTATATAACTATTCATTCTAAATAATTTAGAGTGATAGATATTGTCTTAAGAGAAATTTCTCGTACCACTCTTACTCTTCATTGTTAACCCGCAAAAAAATGGCACTCAAAGTAATTGTTTTTGATTTTGATGGGACTCTCGCTGACACTTATGATGCGTTTGTTGAAATTGCGAATAGTTTATCCGCCGAATTTGGTTATAAACCTGTTAATGAAGAAGAACAGGAAAAACTGAAACATTTAAGCGCAAGGGATTTGATCAAACAATCAGAAATTTCCCCCTTAAAAATACCATTTGTTCTCAAGCGAGTCAAGTCTGAATTGACCCATAAAATTGCCGAACTTAAGCCGATAGCAAATATTCCTTATTGTCTGGAACAATTAAAAAGTAAAGGCTATAACTTAGGAATTATAACATCTAACGCTGAGGATAATGTTCTTCGTTTTCTTGAAAATCATGAACTCGAGCAATTTTTTGATTTTATTTATGCAGGAACTACTTTATTTGGAAAACATAAAATTATCAAAAAAATACTACAAGAAAAAAAATTACTTCCCCATGAAATGATGTACATTGGTGACGAAACCAGAGATATTAATTCTGCCAAAAAAAGTCATGTTAAATGTGTGGGGGTAACTTGGGGATTTAACTCGGGGGAAGCGTTGGCTAAACAAGAACCCGATTTTCTCATTAATCAACCTTACGAATTAGTAACGATATTAGACAATTATCAACAACAAATTATAGACGATCAATCGAACATTAAACCTTTGACAATGGAGGGATAATTCATCCGAGTTTGGAGTTAGGAGCTTTTTCTAACAGTTACCATAACGAGATAACCGATAAATTTTCTCTTTGGTCATAGCATTACTGTATAATCTTCAGGAATTGAACACACCCCATCTGAATCAAAGATTATAGATGGGGATTCACTTGCACCCAGAAGCTTTGAAAGTACGGAGATAACGCTTCTTTCCAGGGATTATCATAATCGGCACGTTGTTCTATCATTGTGGTAATTATAACCAAACACGGGAGGGCGAAAACTCCTATCTTTCAAGTAGGAGATGAAGCGCGACTCGGCATTTTTAAATGCCGTGAACATCGGTTAATGAGAAAGCATTAAGTGGTATCATGATGCCGTTGTTCTTCGATGTATCTGCGAATGGTTTCACAAGAAACATTACCAGCAGTTGAGACAAAATAAGAGTGTGTCCAAAGACTAGGAATTTTCATCAAATGGGGAAATTCTTGGCGTAGATATCGAGAACTTCTACCCTTAATAGCTTTGACAACTTTATGAGGGGGGATAGTGGGTAAGACATTTACTAATAAATGTACATGGTCTGGCATGATTTCTAAAGCGATGATAATCCAATCATTCTCTTGACACACTTCCCAAATAATCTGACGTAATCTTTTTTCGACATCGCCAACCAATACTTTTTTTCTTCGTTTGGGTATCCAAACAAAATGATAATTAATTAGAGATACAGTATGTGAAGTTTTTCTATATTGTTGGTTCACAGTGAAAAAATAATGCTAGAATAGTGTAGATGAATACAGTATAGTCCACAATTAAATTAACGTCATTGATTCTAGGTTACTGCTATAAGCTTCGTCCTAATATTAGTCAGTCAGACAAGATTGACCGATGGATAGATATGCTTAGGGCTAACTATAATTGGTCTTTAGCTGACCGCATAGATTCCTATTATCAAAGATATATTTGTGGAGACTATTGCGACTTAAGAACTAAGGTAATTATTACTCCTTTAACTTGTTCATTAGGAGGTGCAACGGGGAATCCTTGGTCTAATAAAGGTAAGAAAAAAAGCCCCGTTAATATACAAATAACTGAACTTCCCTTACTAAAAAAAGCCAGACCTTGGTATGAGGAAATAGATTCTACTGTCCTACAACAAAATCTCAGACGGTTGGATAATGCCTATAATAACTTTTTTCAGCAAAAGAGAGGCTTTCCTAAGTTTAAGAATCGCAGTACATTTCATTCTTTTACTTATGCCACTGGAGTAAAGATCAAAGGGAATAAAATCTACTTACCTAAGTTGGGATGGACTAAATTCTATAATTCTCGTCCTATACCTGATGGGTTTAAGATTAAATCAGTTACAGTTAGAAAAAAGAGTAATGGTTATTATGTTTCAGTCAGAATAGAAGATAAATCTGTTCCTGATTTCCCTCTTAAGAATATACAAGAGGTCAAAACCGTTACCGGTTTAGATATGGGGTTAGGTAAGTTAGTTTACTGTTCAGACTCTTCAGCTATTGATAATCCTAAGTTTGCTACAAATCCTAAAACTAAACGATTGCAACGTATTCGGCCAAGAAGAGTGAGTCGGAAGAAAAGAAAGTCTAATAATAGACGAAAAGCTCAAAAACAACTTTCAGGTTTTCAACATCGAATTGCTACTAGACGAGAATCCTATCAATGGCAAACAGCTAAGAAAATTGTTCAAAAATCTGATGCTATTGCCATTGAGGATTTACAAATTTCTAACATGATTAAAAGATGCAAACCTAAATATGATGAAAAAACAGGGAGGTTTCTGAAAAATGGACAAAGTGCTAAAAGAGCTTTAAACCGATTAATTGCGGATGCTTCATGGTATTCATTAACCCAAAAAATTGAGTACATGGCTGCCAAGTCAGGAAAGATTGTTTTAAGGGTTAATCCCCGTCATACTTCGCAAGAATGTTCGGTTTGTCATCACATAGATCCTGATAATAGAGAAGGAGAAAAATTCCTTTGTACTAACTGTGGTCATGTTGATGATGCGAATTTTCAAGCTAGTCTTAATATCAAGAATAAGGCCATTAATCAGTATGGTTTAAACATAGTTAAGCGGTGCGACCCCGGTGAGTTGCACTCACCTAGGGAACGCGCACCAAGAGAAAAGTTTAGCCAAAAGGTACGGAGGGACTTGCCGGAACCGAAACAATTAACATTGTTTCAAACGCCCACCTCTGAATTAACAGAGACTAAACGGAGAAAACATTACGCTCGTAAGAGCAAACGTGATGTGCCTGGGAACTTGAGCGAATATGCTTTTCAGTTAAGTCTATTCAATCAAGAAAATAACCATCCCGACAGGGATTCGTTATGAATCTCCTCGGCTTTAGCCAGGAGAGCGTCAATTCATTAAAATGTGAAGCAACAACAAAAACAAAAGAATTCAGGGTGTTATCACCAATGACAGATAATAAAACACAATATATCTTAGCTCTTGATTTAGGAACCACCGGCAACCGCGCGATTATATTTAATCATGAGGGTGCAATGGTTGGCCAAGCATACAAAGAATTAACCCAACATTATCCCCAACCCGGTTGGCTAGAACACGATGCCCTAGAAATATGGCAAGATACCCTTAGCGTCTTGGAACAAGTGTTAGAAAAGACCAATATTCCAGCCAAAGACATTGCAGCCATCGGTTTAACTGTCCAACGAGAAACCTGTTTATTGTGGGATAAAACCACCGGCAAACCCCTTCATAAAGCCATTGTTTGGCAAGATAGACGCACCTCCCTTATGTGTAGTCAATTAAGAGAAATGGGTAAGGTACAAGAGATTGAAAGCCGCACCGGATTAGTATTAGATCCCTATTTCTCTGCTACTAAACTCGCTTGGTTAATAGACTGGGTAAAAGAACATAAACCCGACACCAATTTTGATAACGTCATCGCCGGAACCGTGGATACTTGGATGTTGTGGAACCTAACCGGAGGCAAAGTTCACGCCACAGACCATAGTAACGCTTGTCGGACGATGTTGATGAATCTGGATACTCGCAACTGGGACGAAACTTTACTAGATTTATTCAATATTCCTGCTCATATTATGCCCGAAATTAAACCCAGTATGGGCAAGTTTGGTCATACCGATGCCGACTTATTGGGGGTAGAAATTCCCATTACTGCTATTTTTGGGGATCAACAAGCAGCCCTATTTGCTCATGGTTGCAATCGTCCCGGGTTACTGAAATGCACCTACGGCACCGGCGCTTTCCTCATTGTACAAGCGGGCCATGAAGTGATGCGTTCCCCTAACGGTTTATTATCCACTGTGGCTTGGACGAAAGATCAATCGGTTAATTATGCTCTAGAAGGGGCGATTTTTACCGCAGGAGCTTCCATTCAATGGTTACGGGATGGCATCAAATTGATCAACAGTGCCGCCGAAACTGAGGACATCTGTAATCAAGTTTCCAATACCAACGGGGTCTATTTTGTCCCCGCTTTGAGTGGTTTGGGCGCACCTCACTGGGATATGACCGCGCGGGGGTTATTTATCGGTATTACTGGCGGTGTACAGCGCGAACATATGGTTAGAGCCGTTTTAGAAGCGATCGCCTATCAAGTTAAAGAAGTAGTGGATGCCATGAATAAAGATTCAGATTTATCGGTGGCGCGGTTGAAAGTCGATGGGGGTGCTTCTCAAAATAACTTTTTAATGCAGTTCCAAGCGGATGCGTTGGGGGTTCCCATTGAACGTCCGATGGTTGCTGACGCGACGGCGCAAGGGGCCGCCTTTGGAGCCGGTTTAACGGTGGGTTATTGGGATGATTACGATCAATTAGTGGCCAGTCGTAAAGTTGATCGCATCTTTGAACCCGGAAAAAATGCCTCGGCGGTGCAAGAAAACTTTGCAACCTGGAGTAAGGCCGTCGAACGAGCTAAACATTGGATCGAAGATCCACTTAACGCCTAACCTGACTAAGAAGTGTAGGGAGTGTGAGAAGGGTGGGGAGTAAACAGAAATGAATCTGGTTTTTCTCCCAGTCTCCCAGTCTCCCCCCGCTCCCCCTGCTCCCCCCGCTCCCCCTGCTCCCCCTGCTCCCCCCGCTCCCCCCGCTCCCCCTGCTCCCCCTGCTCCCCCCGCTCCCCCCGCTCCCCTGCTGCCCCCTACCTCTTCCAATATATTGATTGTTGACTAGGGATTCGCTACACTAGATTGGGTGTTTTGATTTTGTCCTACCCCACCATTAATGGCCACAATGTCTAATAGCCTAGAAACAGACTTGCAAACCCTACAACAAGAGGCAGAAAAAGAAATTACTGCCGTTGACAGTTTAGACGCATTAGAACAATTACGCATCAACTATTTAGGGAAAAAGGGCAAACTATCCCAAATCTTGCGAGGCATGGGTAAATTAAGCGCGGAAGAACGCCCCCGTGTGGGTTCTTTGGCCAATGAAGTCAAAGAAGCCTTACAAACGAACTTAGATAACCAGCGCAACACCCTAGAAACCGCTAAATTAAAGGCACAATTAGCAGCCGAAACCCTTGATGTAACGATGCCAGGGGTAAGTCGTCCTTCAGGCCGTTTACATCCCCTCAATAGTACCATTGATCGAGTATTAGACATTTTTGCGGGGTTAGGGTACCAAGTGGCCACCGGTCCTCACGTAGAAACGGATTACTATAACTTTGAAGCGTTGAATATTCCCCCCGATCATCCGGCCAGGGATATGCAAGACACCTTCTTTTTAACGGAGAATGTCTTGATGAGAACCCATACCTCTCCTGTGCAAATACGCTACATGGAAACCCATGAACCCCCTATCCGGATTGTTGCCCCAGGAAGGGTATATCGTCGGGATACAGTGGATGCAACCCATTCAGCAGTGTTCCATCAAGTGGAAATTTTAGCAGTGGATAAGGGGTTAACGTTTACGGATCTTAAGGGAACCATTAAGGAATTTTTAACCCAAATGTTCGGGGAAGCTTTACCAGTAAAGTTTCGCGCCAGTTATTTCCCGTTTACGGAACCCTCTGCAGAGGTTGATGTTCAGTGGAAAGGGAAATGGTTAGAGGTGATGGGTTGCGGTATGGTTGATCCCAATGTCTTAAAAGCAGTGGGTTATGATCCTGAAGTTTATACTGGGTTTGCTGCGGGGTTAGGGATCGAACGCTTTGCGATGGTATTACACCAAATTGATGATATTCGTCGGCTTTATAATAGCGATATGCGGTTTTTAAGTCAGTTTTAGCGTTTTGCTGAAATATGAGACCTAAGCCGCCAACCCAAGCCCGTTAAACCCAACCAAAGCAGACCCAAGACTGAACTCGATTCAGGGACAGTTGTTCCTTGGCGGAAGACAAAATTATTCAAAGTAACCGAATAAGTATTGTCAGTTTCATTGGTGGTAATACTATAGGTTGTGGGATAGTAGCCCGTCTCTGCATAATAAGTAGGCTGGGAGATGGAATAGGTATTATTTGGGTTAGAACGGAAAAATTCTTCAGTAATCATGGGTTCCCAAAAGATGACATCACTTTCAGCAGTTCCATAAATCCAAGTTTGGTCAAAGGGGTGATTATGTGGGGGAGGTTGTAATTCAGGGGAACTCGGGTCAAGCCAATGTTGTCCCATGCGGGGTTCTACCGCACCCGGAGGTCCGAAAAAGTCTGAAGGGAGAAATCCTGGTGGGGGAGGAGCAGAAAGATTCGGTTCAAATCCTGTAATAGCATGACGTTCTTCTGGGGAGATGGTGTAGAAGTGAACGTCAAAATGTCCTGAATCATAAATACCCATCGGCCCGTGTCCGTGGGGATTCCAGTTAAACCCCATATGATCAAAAGCAGTTAAGTCAAGAACTTCTTGAGGAAAAAGTAGCTCCCACTCAAACGTATAATTGCCACTGCCATCAATCAGTTGACCTTTCCAAACATCTGGAGGGGCAGGATCACTTTCCATCGGTAAATTATTGAGGGCATCTGCGCTAAAAGTGACCCCGATTGACGTTGGTTGACTGAGATCATCTGTCAAATCTCCCCAAACATAAATACTACCATCACCCATATTTTGGGGCGTTCCCATAAACCGTTGGACGGCTTCAGCTTTGCCAGGAATTCCGAGCAGTAAAAGTAATGAACTGGTAGCAAGCAAGGAAAGTTTTTTCATGAGTATTTAACCTCTATTAACTTATAAAATTGATCTAAACGGAATTGATGACATTTGTTGATTTTTTGCTTTTGAACTAGCATTAGATAATGCCGACATAGTTTCGGGCAAAGTCTCGAGCAAAGGTTGCCGAAGTTGTCAATTGCGCCAATTTTGACTGGCTCAATTTTTGTCGAAACTTGACATCATTGCTATCATTTCCTTCTGGTTTATGAACCATGTTGAACATGGTGTAGGAAAATTCTTGCGCTCGCCAAATGTAAGGTAAGCGAATTTCTGAGTAACGATTGAGATAGGAAATATCCTCTTTATTGTGGTAGTAGGATGCCAACGTTTCCGCTAAAACACCAGCGTCTTGTACTGCCAAATTCAGACCTTTTCCTCCCATCGGTGTAATAATATGGGCTGCGTCTCCTGCCATAAATAAACGACCATAATGCAACGGTTCCATGACGTAGTTACGGAGAGACATCAGACGCTTTTCAAAAATTTGACCTTCCGTTAACGTCCAGTCTTGCTTGGCTAAACGTTTCTGTAAGTTAGCCCAGATACGTTCATCGGGCCAGTCTTCCACTTGCTCGTCGGGAGAAATCTGTAAGTAATAACGAGAAATCTCGCTGTTACGAAGCATATGACCGGCAAAACCGTCGGGATGCAAAGCATAGATAGGATGTTCTGTGGAAGGTGGGGCATAGGCTAAGATGGCTAGCCAGCTATAGCCGTATTGTTTTTTGTAGATATGGATAGCCCCTTCGGGAATGGAAGGACGGGCAATGCCATGATAACCATCGCATCCAGCCACAAAATCCGCTTCAATCTTAATCAAGCACTCACTTTCTTGATCGTAACAGTCCACAACAACGCCGTCTTCATTCTGGAGGATTTGTTGACCTTCATGGCGAAATAAGAGTTTACCCCCCTGATCCAAATATTGTTGAATCAGATCGTCGTTGAGATCGCTTTGAGGATAGACATAATGAACATCGCCACCACTTAACTGGCCGTATTCCAAGACAATACTGTAGTCGGGATAGCGAAATTCACAACGATCATGAGTTGGCTGATGGTCAATCTGGGTATGGACTAAACCGTATTTTCTCAATAAGTCAACGGTCGTACATTCCAGTAATCCAGCCCGACCTCTGGCGTAAATTTCTTGGCGACTGTATTTATCAATGACAATACAATTAATGCCGTTTTGTTGGAGAATGTTACCGAGAACAATGCCCGCAGGCCCTGACCCGAGAATGCAAACGGATGTTTTGAGGGTTATGGTGGAAGGAATTTCCATAACTGCTTCAGTTGAATCATTCATAATTCATTCAGGTGTTACTAAATTTGTCACTTTTTGCTTAAACACTTTTGGTCAGTGAATCAGAGGGAACCCAGTTGGGGACTAAACTTTTTGCCCAATGTAGGGGTTTGAGCAAGGGTTGAGTTAAGGCTTTCAATCCATAAATGACACGGCCTTTTAAGCCCGCTTTGACCACGTGATTGAAGGGACTGATGGGTAACTTAGCGATTAATTTCTGAGCCAAGGCTTCTTTTTGACCCGGGCCTCGTAACCGAAACTGAGTCGCTTGAGTCGCACCGTACACCATACGAAGCCAAAGAGGAGTATGTAAGAAAAAGTATTGCCACAATGGGGGTTGACAACCAATTATGTTAGCTAGGTCATCCATGTAAGCATGATAATCAACCAAGCTTCGGATTCGAGCAGCGTTATGTTCAAACTGTTTTAAGTATTTATCTCGATCCTTCGAGATGGTTTGCTCCATTTCTTCATAACTGGGAAGCGTCAATTGTTCGGTGCAAATGAGAGCAAACAGTCGAGCTTGCATTTCCATAATGGGAAACTGACTACCAAACCCGGGTCTTGCCCAACCAATCCAAACCAGTCTGTCTCCATATTGAGTATCAAACATATGTTTATAACAAGTGCGGGGGTCAATCTGCTTCAGTTGCTCTGGAAGGAAAGGCACATAGTTTTTATAACCGGTGCAAAATACCACTGCATCAACTTGGTCTAAGGTTTCTCCTTCTACGGTGATTAAGGTTTTGCCACCATTTTCTACTTTTAAAATTTCGCCGACTATTTGACATCCATGATGCACCATTGCTTTGGGCAAGGATAAGGTTTTCGTGCCGTAGGTTCCCCAGATTCCGTTTTGGACTTTAACCTTACTATTCAGTTCCACGATCGCATCATGAATGGGATGTTGTTTACTCAATTCTGCTTCAGTGATCAGTTGACTAAAGACTGATCCATATTCTTTGGGTAGTCCGTATAAACCCCGATGTGTGGCAATGTCAGCAGCCCGTTCCCCTCGTTTCCTGGGGGTGATCCAACCGGTTGAACTGCGAAGGCTAACCCAACAATTTTTGGCAACACGAGAAATTTCTAAGGCTACGTCTGAGCCTGATTCCCCACCCCCAACAACTAAGATATTTTTACCGACAAAGTGATTAGCGTTACGGTATTGTTTGGAATGGGAAAATTCTACTTGAGTTAATGAATCTTTCCACTCAGGATAACTGGGAATACTATTGTTACCGATGGCTAAGGCAACGCGTTTCGTCTGAAACGTTTCTCCAGAGGCAATTTGAATGTTCCAGCCATCGTCCCCTTGAGGGGTAATTGCCACAACTCGGGAATGGAAACGGATTTTATCCAGAACCCCAAAATATTTGCCGTACCGTTGCCAGTAGTCAACAATTTGGTCTTTTGTCCAGAATTCCTGTTGTTGTCCATCACCCATCCAGAAATCTGAAAACATACTATAGGTGCAAGAAGACGTTAACACTAAATTGTCATAAGTATTGGCAAAAACCCCTCCTATGGTTTCTGCTTGCTCTAAGCAAAGGACATTACTTACCCCTTGTTCGAGTAATTCTTTGGTGGTGACTAAGCCACCCGGACCGGCTCCAATAACAATGCAATCAAACATAGAGTTAAGCTCGTTCATTTTGTTGTTTTCCTGTGTTGAGATGTTGTCTGTTTTTTCCATCGCTGATTCTTGGTTTAAAAGCAGTTTTCAAATCAATAGACTAACGATGAACATAAAAATTCCCCCCCCACACTTCCCACCCCTCCCACACTCCCCACACTCAACTTGACTAGAATATTGATACACCCAATTGAAAACTGCTATAAAACCCTCAGGAATTTCCTATGGCTGGGTTGCGATACATTAAATAATTCAGGTAGGAAAAGATCACTAAGGCAATTAAGCTTGCGTAAACGGTTATGGGTGTTAAAGGAATCAGGGCCAAGGAGGTGGTGACTTCGATTGAAATCAACCCAATTAAGATATGGACGATGGTTTGTCGCGGCATTAGGCTACATAACATTGCCCCCAGAGGTGCGCCGATGACCACAACAGGGATGGATGCTAACCAGTAACTAAGGACGAGTTCACTAAAATCATGCAAGACGAATAGTTGTAAGAAAAATCCAGTCACTGCGTTGAAAGCCATCATGATGACGGATGTGGGTGTGGCGACGGTTTCACAAAAGTGAAATAACACAACCATGACTGAGAACGTAAAAATATCGATCCCAGTGCCAACCAGTCCACTCATGACTCCGCCGAGAAATCCCGCTAAGATTAAGATGCCCCGTTCTTGATGCCTCCAAACAGGCATGGCGACATGATAATTTCTGATGCCTCGATTTAATACCAGTAAGGTAACGCCAAAACTAGCAACCATCATGGTAAAAGACATCTTAATGACATCTGGAGGCAAAAAGGGGGCTAAAAAACGCAAGCCTAGAAAAACCCCTAAAACCCCCCCTAGACTTCCCCAACGAATTGCTTTCCACTCCACTTTGATTCCTGTTAAGCAGATTGCTAAGGCAGCAGAACTCATACCGATACTCTGAATAGCTAGGGAAAATACTTTGGCATCGTGGGGAGTAACCTGAAGCACTTTGGTGAAAACAGGAAAGGCAACGGCTCCTCCTCCCATACTGGTTCCCCCAGCAATCATCGAACCAAAAATCATGGTTAAAGAACTTTCCCAATAGTTGATTAAGTACGAAATGGCATGAAAAGGACTGAGTATGGTTAGCCACGCTGTCCAGACAATGAGAGGAATTGACACAATAACAGTGCGTTTGGAAATAGACATGGGAAAGTTGATCTGCAAAAATTTAGTAAGATATCAGCTAAGTTTTTTAGTGTTAGAAATTTTGGAGAAAATAGCTCTCAGGAAACTTTTCAGTGATAATCATGGTCGGTTTTTTTTGCGAAAAGACGACATAAGTCCGAAACAATACATTTTCTTCGGGATCAACATTAAAATAATTGGCTAATTCTTGAGCGGGTTCTTTACCCGAATCAATAATTTCTTTAAAGTTTTCAACTTTTTGTTCAAACCAGAGTTTACCAATGGGGGTTTTGGTTGTTAGCAGTTCGTTTTTAAATCGCTCATGGAGATTATCAACTAACACAACTGAACTGGCATAGATAAAATTTCTACGGCTGATTTTTCCCCTAAGCAGTACCTCTCGTTCGATAACTTTGTCTCCTTTTTTTACCTGTATATTCGGAATATCATGTTCTATATCGATTAATTTTTCTGAAAGTTTGATTAATTGGATTTGCTCAAAAAGATAGGCTTCTAAGATATCTGTAACAGTTCCATTCGTCGTTAGTAAAATTCTTTGAAAAGTGCTTAAAGAAGAAGGATTGAGATGAGAATGTTTGAGGGATTTTTGCAAATCATTTCTCATTATTTTGTTGTTTTGACAATTATCTGTCAGTTTGTTTAAATCAAAAACATAAACGATCTCTTCTAGCCTTACTGGACTATCTTTTGATTTTTGACTACTTAAGTCATGTTTCCCATTTTCCAGTTTAGTCACTGTTTTATTTCCTCATTTAAATATGTTTGAAGATTAATTGGAATAATAAACTCTTAACTCTAAAAAAATAGTTTTTTAGAGAGTTTATTAAAAAGATTCAGAAAAATTACTGAAAGCAATTTACGTAATAGTCAATATTTCTTAAGTTGCTACAGTTTAATCCTGCTAACTAGAAGTCAACGGGAGTATGGATCAAAAACAAAAGGTGCGAAAGCCTGATAATCAATAGGATTGATCGAAATGGCATTCTTGATAGGGACAAACAACAACAGTGCGGTCATCAAGCTTTAACAGCAAGAAACCTCAAATATTGAGTCAAAAAAATATTAGTTATAGCTACATTCTTATTGTTCCCACGTTAAAGGGTTAAATTTACATCTTATGGAAAAAATATTAAAAATACTCAAAATCCTGAAGGGATCAACATCAGTTAGATAAAAGTACAATTCGTATTTAGTAGATTTACTACCCTAGAAAGGTTAGACAAGATAAAATTGACTCAGAGATTTTACTCTTTTGAGTTATCTCAGTAATTTTACGTTAAGGGTAAAAAGATTGTAAAAATCTCTCCTTGTTGCGATCGCTGACGGACAATTAATTTCCCCCCCAAACGATTAAAGAGGTTTTTGGTTACATCTAAATTTAAACTAACACTCCCAGTTTCTGGTTGTAATAATAACAGTTGTCCCAACGCTTTAAACGGGTTATGTTGTCGATAAGATTCTGTCTGAAATTGTACTTTTAATTGATGACCGGCGGTACTCACTTGTACTTTGATTTCTCCCCCACCGGATAAACTACGGGTACATTTTTCAATTAACCCGCTTAACACTTGATCCAACATTCCTGGATCACTCACTACTTGAGGTAATTTTTTGGGAAGTCCTACCTCTAAATTAACGTTACGTCGTTGTGCTTGTCGCTTCCAACGGGGAATAGATTGATGGAATAAGCTATCTAAAGAAGTTCTCACTAATTCGACAGAAGAATTATGATGCGCTTTACTTTTTAATTCTGTAGCACGGAAAATTAACTCCATGCGGTTAATTTGTTCGCTACATTCTTGATCAATATTTTCCAATAATCGCATCATTTTCGGGTCTAATTCTTTATTTCTTAGCAATAACCGAGTCATGGTACGAATACTGGTCAACGGGGTGCGAATCTCATGACTCAATGCTTGAAGTAAAGCGACATCCGTAGACTCTTCCACCGTAGAATGGGTAAACGCATTTTTTGTAGAGGAAACGGTTTGATGCTCTATATTCTCTAAGTCTTGATTGTGACGATATTTGCGAGCTAAAATCGGGGAAATTTGGGGAAAATAATGGAGTAATAAACGACTAAATTCTGTGACCACCTGATAACTGGGGATAGCAGGGGTCAATTGTTTGACTAAGTCTTCCACATAGGGAAGTTGGGGATGATTGACTAAACTGAGACGCGATCGCAACCCTAACCATCCTTGATAGACCACATCGGGATCAAAGGAAAATTGAAACGCAGGTAACCCTAAACTATCTTCCCCCAGTACCATCAACAAGGAAAATTGAGGGGTGAAAATTAGACAAAATTGTTCAGTTGCTAAGGGATCTTGAGGAGAGACCGGAAATTCTGTAATCTTTGGTTTATGGTTGCTACAGGGGGACTCAGAAAACCCGGGTAGTTGAAATTGTTGCCAACTCTGTGAACTCAGTTGAAGGGTAAAAATACCTGACCAGACTGCATGGGTTAAGTCTGGGTGACAGAGAATAGGAGTCGGGGCGGATAAAATGAGTCCTTGAGGGTTAGGGGTATCCGATGGAGTCTTGTCTAAGTAGGATAAGAGTAAAATTTCTAAAGAGGCGATCGCACTGACCCATTGTGCTTGGGACTTGAGTCGTAATTGCTCAATTTCGGTGGGGGTTGGTTCCGATGGAGAGGGAACCCGATTGCTCACTGGATCACGGTTAATAATGTCGCTTAATTTTTCTAATAACGCCTCAGAAATCATCATAAATTTGTCTCAGTTCTGACATTCACCTCTAACTTCCTAAATAATAAACGGATTGAAAAATTTATAACAGGAGTATAACCGAACAACCTACAGTGCAATTTCCTCTCATTATCCTGCATTGTTTGTTATCCCCATCAAGAACCGTTGATTGATGATCCCCCATCTAATCAGTTAAACTCATAACAACTATGAGTTGATATAGTATCTTTACTGGGGATTCGTTATATTAAAACCGAAAATATACCGCTTGATTTTTCAAAGGTTATATCATGACTACCTTAACCCGCTGGTTTCTAGCACAAGAAACCCCTATTATTGATCCGTCTTTAGTCAATCAACTGTATTCTGATGGTTGGACTTTGGTTCAAGGTGTACTCATCCTATTAGTTGGTTGGGTGATCGCCTTTGTCGTTAGAGGTGTGGTTAAAAAACTGCTCAATAGCACCGAAGTCGATAATCAAATCGCTGCTTGGATTGCAGGGGAAGATTCATCAGGAAGTTCTATTCCCATTGAAAAATGGCTATCGGACTTTGCCTATTGGATTATTATTCTCTTTGCCGTTGTTGCTTTCTTAAACACCCTGAAACTTGAGGCGGTTTATGAACCGCTTAATGCCCTCCTAGAAGAAATTACCAGTTTCTTACCGAAACTCTTGGGGGCCGGCATTCTCTCCGCGATCGCTTGGTTGTTAGCGACTTTATCTAAAATGCTGATCACCCGCGTTTTAGGGAGTTTCAATCTCGAACAACGGTTAGGAGAAGGCAATGAGCAACTTTCGGTGGCTCAAACCATCGGGACTGCTGTTTACTGGTTTATCTTCTTACTGTTTCTGCCGTCAATTCTCAGTACTCTCAATCTTGAAGGTACCTTAGTTCCCGTACAAGGACTCGTCGATGAAATTTTAGCCATTATTCCCAATATTCTCGGTGCCGTCATTATCGGAACCGTGGGTTGGGTTGTGGCGAAAATTATTCAACGGGTGGTTAGTAGTTTATTAGCCACCACTCCCATTAATCAAATCGGGGAAAAATTTGGTTTATCGGGCGACCCCACTGGCAACTCCTTATCCAGTATTATTGGCACTGTTGTCAACGTTTTAATCTTAATTCCCGTTGCCATTACCGCTTTAGACGCACTGCAAATTCAAGCCATTTCCCAACCAGCCACGGAAATGCTCAATCAAATCTTAAATCTCTTGCCGAAATTATTTGCAGCGACGGTGGTGTTAGGATTAGCTTATGTTGGGGGACAATATCTCTCAGAGATGGTCAGTAATGTTTTGAGTAATGTGGGCTTTAACAACATTTTTCAATGGTTGGGTATCGCTCAAACCGCCAAAACCCTAGAAACTGCTACCGAAGAAACCCCTACGACTCAAACCAAAACCCCATCAGAAATTGTTGGCATTATTGTTTTAGTCGCAGTGATGTTAATTGCTGCGTTAACGGCGGTAGATATTCTCGAAATCGAAGCCTTACGGGCTGTGGTTGGTACTTTATTAGCGATCGCTGGTCAAGTTTTAGTGGGACTGGCAGTTTTGGCCTTAGGACTCTATTTAGCCAATCTTTGCTTTAACCTAATTACCAATTCTGGCACCCGTCAAGCTCAATTTTTAGGCCACACTGCCCGCATTTCGATTCTTGTTTTTGTGGTTGCCATGGCCTTACAACAGATGGGCATTGCGCCTAATATTGTTAATTTAGCCTTTGGCTTATTAGTTGGAGGCATTGCTGCAGCCATTGCCTTAGCCTTTGGGTTGGGGGGACGAGAAGTAGCGGCCGAACAACTACGCGCTTGGTTAAATGGTCGGTTTGTGGATACGGAAAGCTCTGAAAAAGACTCCTAAAATCATCTGAGCGGGTAAGGGTTGGGTAGTGACAATCAACCCTTACTCATTTGACCCTAAACTCCTCCTCCTCTGCTCCCTCTGCTTCCCCTGCCCTCCTACCTTAACGTATGGGATTGAAAAGGATTGGAGATCATCACCTAGGCCACTTGGGGTTCTAACAGAGATTCTAACTGTTGAATCCCTTTTTTAAGGTGTCGTGTCACCGTCATGGGACTAATGCCAATTTGTTTGGCTGCTTCTTTGCGAGGGAGTTCATGGAGAAAGACACATTCAATAGCTGCCTTCGTTTTCTCCTCTAGTTGACTCAGGGCCCGTTGTAATTGTAAGCGGTCCTCTTCTAGTCGTTGTTTGGCTTGATAATGTTGATCCGGTAAGGTATCTCCAAAACTAATGGAACAATCCACATTTTGACTAATGGTTGCATCTAAACTGACTAGGAGACGATTTTGCAAAGCCAATTGACATTCATTCCATTCTTCGAGGGGAACGTTCAAGGCTTCAGCAATTTCCCAATCCACAGGAGGACGTTTGAGGGTAACCGTTAATTGTTTACGTATTTTTTTTGCTTTATTATAAAGTTCTTGCCAACGTCTAGGAATTCTCATGACACTCCCTTTGTCACGAAGATAATGAAGCATTTCTCCCCGAATATAGGGAATAGCAAAGGAACTAAACGCACAACCCTGTTGAGGATCAAAGCGTTCGATGGCACGAATCAAACCTAAATAACCAATTTGTTCTAAATCTTCGTAAGGTTCTGAACATTGCCGACTAATACGATGAGCGACTTGACGCACTAACCCTAAATTACGTTCTACCAACTGATTGCGTAATTCTAAAGAAGGATTACGGGCATAAGCACTTAACAGTTCCATGCTATCTATATATTTTTTCTTAGTTGATTGATGATAGTGAGTGGTCATGGTCTTACATCCAAATAATTGTTAAATGGCAAATAATAAAGAAATTAGGTAAACATACATCCCTCTCTTAACTACCTTCGATCAGTCTCTATCAACAACAGATAAGTTGATTGCTGTGTCTTGGTTGAAAATCCAAGTAGGGAATCTTGTCTATATGTTCCTATTGTCCTTCTCAGAGAAATTCCCTACTATCGGCATTCTACGGAAATCTTGAGCATCACCCCGCAATGACTCTGGATAAATACGCAGATAGACCCCCTTTACTTTACTAACTATTAATTTTTTCTATGCAAATCAATAAACCAGAGTCTGTTTAGCCCCTATTCTAGAAATTTTTGCTGAGATAGCATTTTCAGCAGAATCATTCCCTCAAAATCCCAGAGTTTAGGTATCATGACATTCAAAAGACTCTACAAAATCAACCAGACTATCAAGGGATTCCCGCCAAGGTTTCTCAACAAGTTTTGATGATAATTGAGAGAAACTGGAAGAGTTTTTTAGCCGCTAATAACGCTTACAAAGAAACCCCATCAAAATTTAAAGGCCGTCCTCGTCTTCCTGGATATAAACATAAAATAAAAGGAAGAAATGTGGTGGTTTATACAAAACAAGCTATCAGCAAAAAACAACTTAAACAAGGTTTGATTAATCCCAGTAAAACCGAGATTTACCTAAAAACCAAGGTAGATACTTCAAAAATCAAACAAGTTCGTCTTGTCCCTAAACTTAACCATTATGTCATTGAGGTCATTTATGAAGCCACGGAAAAACAATACAAGTTAGAGGCAAATCGTTATGCTAGTATTGATCTTGGATTAAACAATTTAGCTACATTAACTTTCAATCAAGCTGGAATCAAACCGCTCTTGATAAATGGCAGACCGTTAAAATCCATCAATCAATACTATAATAAAGTCAAAAGCTCTTTACAATCTCTTTTAGGAGAAAATCAATCAAGCAAGAAATTAAAAAAACTTTGTAATAAAAGAGAATTCAAAATTAATGATTATCTCCATAAAGCTTCTCGTTTTATTATTAATACTCTCGTTAATGAGAAAATAGGAACTTTGATAATTGGTCATAATCCCAACTGGAAACAGAACATTAATATAGGAAAAAGAAATAATCAAAATTTCGTTTCTATCCCCTATAATAAGCTCATAGAAATGTTGTCTTATAAAGCAGAGATGGTGGGAATCCAGGTAATTATTACTGAAGAATCTTATACCTCAAAAGCCTCTTTTATGGATAATGATGACCTTCCAGTTTATAAAAAAGGCCAGAAAAATCAAGTTAACGTCTCGACTCCGCTCGACGTTAAAATTGAGCGTAGCCGAAGTTTTAATTTTTCAGGAAAAAGAGTAAAAAGAGGTTTATATCGCACTAGCAACAGAAAATTAATCAATGCTGATGTTAACGGTTCGTTGAACATTATGAGAAAAGCAGTCCCAAATGCCTTTGGCCATGGGATAGAGGGTGTTGTAGTTCACCCAGTCAGGGTCACACCGGCAAAATAAGGATATGTCATATTTGACTATATCTTTATGAACTATTCTTTACTAGCCAATGGTTATCATTTTCAGTTATAAAACGTAAGTAGTTCTTAAATCAGTAGGGAGAGATTCTATGAGTAATACCAGTAACTTTCGTGATGCAATTCGCGAGGCCAAAAGCCAACATCTCGTTGGCCCTAATGTCATTGCCAATGCTTTGCCTTTTGTGGGGGGGGGTTTAGTTCTAACCGCAGTGGGAACCTACGGAGGGTTAGGGGTCATTCAATCCTTTCCTAATCTCTTTTACCCGACTTTCTTTGTGGCCATCGTTTTAGAATTAGTTCTCTTTTTTGTTGCTCGTAATATCGCCGAAAAAGGGAATAATGGCACCGCTTTACCTTTATTGGCTTTGTATAGCCTCTTATCGGGTTATACTCTCAGTGGCCTGGTTTTTGTGGCCTTGGGAACTCAAGGCGTGGGTAGTCAAGGCATTGCGATCGCAGCTTTGGGGTGTGGCATCACTTTCGTTTTTGCTCGCAGTGTGGGGTCAAATCTCTCGGATGAAGATGGCATGGCCTTAACCAAAACCATCGGTTTAGGGATGATTGCCCTGTTAGTGGTGATTTTTGGTCAGTTAATCTTTGCTTTATTCGGGGTTTATACCCCCAGTTGGTTAGAAATCGCTATTTCTGGATTAGGGGTATTATTATTTGTTGGGGCTGCGGTGGTGGATTTTTATATCCTTCCCCGTACTTACCGCGATGAACAATATCTGCCGGCTGCCCTTTCTATGTACCTTACCTACATCAATCTTTTCATCTTCATTTTACGCTTGCTCATTGCTATTAATGGTCGTGATTAGAAGAATTGATTTTCTAGGTAAGTAAAGACTCTAGGGGAGAAAAATGTCTAAAATTTTCTCCCCCTTTGCGTTAAATTAGTAAAGTAAAGAACTGTAAACAAGCTCCTTAAACGAAAAATCTATGAGTGAACCTTCTACCCAACCTACCGAAACCCCTAACCTCGAAGACCCTAAATTTGGCTTTAACGATTATGCAGAACGGCTCAATGGCCGTGCGGCCATGGTTGGTTTTTTATTGATTTTGGCCATTGAATACTTTACAGGACAAGGTTTATTGTCTTGGTTAGGCTTACATTAAACCCTAAACTTGGTTAACCTGATGTCGGGCAGAATACCCCATCCGTCTATCTTAAATGTTGTCAGAGGACTCCCGTTACACCGACAGGTTAACGGCGAGATGAATGACAACCAGCCAAAAAATCGACCGAAGGGAGTCAGCGTCTTGAGTGTGTCTTCTCTTGGTGCGCGTTCCCTAGGCGGTTGCCTAACGGCGCGTCTTCGACGGTACGAATCGCCGGGGTCGCACCGCTACATTCGTCTCCGATAAGCGAATTACACACTCGCTTTAGGTAAACGTTTAATATAATCACGAATAACCTCAGATACAGAAAACCCTTTAGATTTAGCGTAAAGTGTAATACGTTCAAATTCGTCGTCGGTTAACCTAACTTTAATGCTTTTATCCCTTACCATGTTCCCTTGATTGGAGTACAATAATTATTATAACTGAGTGACCAGTAATGTGGGCCGGTTAATAAACAAAAACAAAAAAGTACCATGAAAACTGAAGAGTCAAAGTAGAGGGTTTTTACCACTAATCCCTGGTAATGTAAAACTTTGAGGGACTAGAAAAACTGATACTTTTTGCGGTCGGGCAGCCCGTGTTCTGGATAGAAACCAGGAAATATAAAAGGCTTGTGGAGTCGATCGGACGGGGGTGATCCCCCCTAACCCCCCTTACTAAGGGGGGAATCAAAGGGGGGATCATCTAGTTACGAGGCAATCTGAAAGAAGCAAGAATCTCCCGTTACAATCTTTGATTTAACGGGAGAGTGTCAAACGGTGGGGATGAATGACCGACCAATACCGCTAACAAACCCCACTTATCCACTAAACGACAACAAAGTGTTGATGAGTCAGTGCAAGATTAGGATCGAGATTAGCAAACGGGGTAGCAGCAGCAGCCCCATTGCCATCGTTATCAAAGAGTAAGTCGCCATTGCTGTCATTGTAAATCAAGCGGTGTGTGTTGGTAGAAGCAGCAGAGCCTAATGTAAACTGAGAGCTATCAATTTGTCCAAGGGGCAAATTAAAGCCATTGGCAGCCAATTCGATAACATCATCAGCTACGGTAAAGTCAGTAATGGTGTCAATGCCGTCAGTGGGGCTGGAGAAGGAGAAGCGATTCCGATAGGGTCTCTCGTCAGAGGCAAGTATGTCTCTGGCAGCATTGGCTAAGATATTATTGTCTAAACCACCCTCTAAAAGAGAGTCTTTCGATAAAGTGTTACGATGACTCTGATCAGTATCATCTCCTAAGAGCAGGTGGGTTTGAGAGTTATGGTTAACAACAATGAGTTTTAAACTATGTTCATCGATAAGGGCTTCAAAGTGCAAATCTTCGTTGATATAGGTATTTTCTAATTCAATGCCATCGTCAAGGGTAACCTGATTAAATTTGACAATTTCAAAAGTTTGTCCCAGTTGTAGTTGATTTCTTAAATTGTCATTCAGTTTAATATGATAGCGACCATCAAGATGGGCAATCCCTCCTTGACTGGTATAATCATTGATGGGCTTAATTACCAGTTGATCAAACTTATTAAAGTCCTCAAGTTCAAAAATGTGATTCGTTTGATCAGTTTCTCTAAATTTTTCGGCTCGAATTGTTAGCTGACCAATATCACCTTCAGTCATTCCAGCGGAGATAGTAGCCGCATCAAAGTTAACGGGAGTATAACGAGCAGAAATAACGCCTTCTCCCGTGACTACACCACCATTGATATTGATGGTATCCCAACTTTCTAAATGACCATTATTTTTGAGAATAAGGCTACCTGAATGTTGTGTAAATGACTCTCGTAAAACCAGCTTTTTCTCATCAATGATTATAGTATTGCTATTAATTAAATCTCCTTCTATTTGCCCTTGTTGAGCGATAATAGTCCCTTTATTATCTACGAGATGATTCTGACTAAAGCTAGTAGTTTTAATGCGTCCATTAGTAATTTCTAAGACACCTTGAATTTCATTAGTAAAGATACTATCAATTAAAGAAAAGTCTCTGTAAGTTGATAAAATTGCTTTTCCTTCATTAAAGAAATTACTGTTAGTAATTTTGCCTCCTATAAACTGAAAGATACCTTGATTACTGTATCCTGTTTCTCCAGTTAATTCACCTGAAGAATAGAGTTTGGTCTTTCCATTAAAGATAAAAGGGGAGTCGACTTCAGTAATAATTGTGGCTCTAATTTCTACAATTCCTCGATTATTGAGGGTACTATTTTCAGTGAAGCGAAACGATTGATCATATCGTCCATCATCAAAGGTTAATCTGCCTTTCTCCCCAACGATCATCTGTCCACTGTTCGTTCCCCCTCCAGATAAGGTCAATTCGCCAATTTCGGCTTGCAAAATTCCATCATTGTTAAACTTAGCACTAATCTCCGTATCAGTATAAGCACTATAATTAATATTATTAAAAGTTCCATGATTATTGACTTCACTAAGAGCTTGATAACCAGCCCAGACTTGTATATTTCCACCGTTTAGATTATAGTTACCAAAGTTATTAATTTCACCACCTTTTAGCCATAAAGTGCCTGGTTTATGAGTGATTTGTTGAAGATTATTCAGTTGAGCTTCTAGATAAATATTTCCTGAGAAAGTAACATCTCCATTCATATTAAATAAACCTGAATCAGAACTAGCTAGTGTGCCTCCTTGCCAGAAAACTTGACCCCCTAATTCAATATTACTAGATGCTATGGCCGCAATATCATGAGAATTTCTCCCTTTAGTAAAGAAAATTTGACCATTATTTTCAAAAGTTGTGTTTTTCAACTGATTAATATGTCCATTAATATAACCATCTTCTCCAGAAAAAGAAAGGGTTGAACTTTCAGCAATTGAAAAATGAGTATTAACAAAACTTCCTCCTCCTGCCAGAGTTAGGGAACCTGATTTAAGAGAAACTAAGGAATTATCAAAAATTGAGAAAACTTGAACCTTAACTTTAGTGTGATCGATGAGTTCAATTAACCCTTTATTTAAGATTTGGCTCGAAGTATTATTGCTCAATTCACGAATAGAAATGCGCTTTCCGCCACTGAAAGAAAGCTTGCTATTTTCAGCGTTACTTAAAATTTTCCCAAGAGCAAGATTCTCTGTGATTAGTAGATGATTTTGATTGGTAAAATTAAGGTCGATACGGAATTCAACACCATCTTTAATGGTAAAAATACCTGTATTAATGGCTTCTCCTTCTCCTTGAAATGTTGTGCTTGAATAATTACTATCAAACCAATTAATCATACCATTGAAGATAAATTCATCGTGAAAATGGTATTGACCCCTATTAAAATCGAGTCTCCCTTGATTGTTAATAACAGTATTGGAGAAGTGATAACCATCTGCATAACTGCGAAACATGAGGTGAGCATCTTCACTAACTAAATAAGTAGCATCGGTACTCTGGCCATTGTGGGTGAGTTTTAAGACACCTTCTTTAATATCAATCAAGCCGTAGTTATTTAACTGAACGCCAATAAATGCTTCTTGGCTACCAGTTTTCGTAATTATTCCTGTACTCTGGTTAATGATTTGACCACCATCATCATTATGATCAGTAATGTTAACCCCGCTAAGATCACTTTTGGAACCGACTTCAGCTTTTAAGATAAAATGCCCTTCATTGTTTATCATGCCTTCTTTAGCTATTCTAAGGTCAATATATCCCTCTGAAGTTCTTAAGGTTGCTCCCTTGAGATTGTGGAGGATGGTTTTTAAGAAATGTTGACTATAACTGAGTAAATCCACAAGGACTGCAAGATAATATAAAGAGGGGATGAGTGTCGGTTCTTTACCCGTTGTAATCAAAAAATCATTTTTGTTGACAAAGCTACCGCTTCCTGTGAGGGTGCTAAAACCCCCAATCATATCTCCCCAAAAAGTCTTGTCTAACTCAATGGTACTTTGAGCCTCTAGAATTGTCCCCGAACCACCAATGTGCAACCATCCATTCTCTTTAGTATTGATTTTTATTCCTTCAAGACTATGATGATGCCCTAAAAAGCTGATAGTTGCATCTTTTTCAACAATAATATTTGTGTTTTTGTAAAGTCCGTCCCCACGAAAAGCAAGATTTGAACCTGGGGCCGCCTTCAAAGTTCCTCCATAATCTTCAACAGATACTGAAATTTCTACATAGTTTCCCCCAACCCCTTGCTCTGCAATGATTGTTCCACCTTCATTAATCAGCCGACTTTTCTCAACACTCAGACTATAGAGATCCCTTATATGAGAATAATCTGGCTCAAAACCATATCCAACATTGGTCAAATATACCGTATCTATTTCCATCCCTTCAACAGCGCGGGAGGGGAGACCATAGTTACTGCCTAGTAGTTTAATTGTCCCCGTTGTTTTATTAATTACCCAAGTATCATCTAACTTTAAATTAGGGAATTTTTGAACTATAAACCCTTCGTTAATGAAGATTGCTTCTTTGAGGTATATTTTAGATGCTTGTTCAAAGATAGCACTGCCATTATTTATAAAAGTTCCAGTTAAAGTTCCTTGCCAAAAGAAACTATTTTTATTGAGGTTGACAATGCCATCAGTAATAAAATAAGGGCTTTCAGGGCTGTAATTAGAACTACCAAAATAAAAATCTTTATTTAATTGTCCATTGTCTATTACCCTAAGACTACCTCCTGAAAACTTAAAGACTTCCTCACTGGTCAAACTATTGATGATTGTCTCCCCTTGTGTGTAAGTTGTCGTAATATCTGTTGGAACATCGATCACGACTTGGTCATCAGGGTTGTTATTAGGCAATTCTCCATTTAACCAGTTAAGGAGATCATGCCACTCACCATCAATGAATGCGATCCAAGTTAGTGTTTTCATTACTGTCAATCCGTTTATTACTAAGATGTTGTCTCTCTAATTTCTCTTCAATGAAGTGAGTTAGCTTGCATTACTTTGATGTTGTATTCTTCACGAATATTCCACAGGGGAACATCTAAATATTGCTGAAAATCATAGGTGTGCCATTTCTTAGACATCTGCATTGAATAACTAATGGCCTGACAACAGGGAACAAAGCACCACCACATCCACCACATCTTGTCTAAGAACGAACTAGCTCTGAGAATCTCTTTAATCCGTTGACTGAATTCGCGATCGCCAAATATTTTTTTAGTCACTTGTATTGAATCCCAGAAATCTTTACCGGGATAAGTTGCCCAAAATTGCCAAGTATCTAAGATAACCTCCGATTCTGGAGAAATGTCCATTCCCGTAAGAACATGAACCACATCATGTGCCTTAAATGCTTGAGCGATGATACGGCGATCGTTGTCTGCAAAACGATCTAAAGTGGGGAAGGCTGCATAATATTCTGCTAAACCGGCTCTAAGAGTTTGTTGGCTGTTTTGGTTCTGATACTTCATTATCCTCACCTATAGCAATCAGGAATGATATATGAGAACCCATTAGGACATAATAATATTATGTCCCTACCAATAAGCTGCTGTAGGGATTTAACAATGTTAAATCCTCTTTGTCATTTTCTCACAACTGAAACCTGATTGC
>JASJDN010000034.1 GCA_030065205.1 Crocosphaera sp. | reverse complement strand
TTCTTAGATGAATTAAGTGACGTTAGTGACGAAAAATCCATAGAAGAATTAGGTCAGTTTGAAAACGAAACCGATAACTTCTTAGATGAATTAAGTGACGTTAGTGACGAAAAATCCATAGAAGAATTAAATCAGTTTGAAAACGAAACCGATAACTTCTTAGATGAATTGAATACAATCGATGAACCCGTTGATAATAACCCCAATGCTAGTGCTGATATAGACCTCTTCTCTTCCTTAGAAGAAGAAAATATTGATAGTGTTATTCTTGAGGATAGTGACAGTAATGAAACTGAAGCATTAAGAGATTTATTCACAGAAGAAACAGTGAATGAAGATCAAGAGTTCCTAGAAATGATGCCAACTTCTGAAGAACAATCCCATGATTTAGAAGAAACCATTGCTAGTAACGAAAAAGATCCCTTTGCAGATATTTTTGAATCTGATAGTGAAGGTAATACAATTGATCCAAATGATCCCTTTGCTGAACTTCTAGGAGACGGAACAGAAACACCTGATGAAGAGTTTTTAAACTTATTGCAAGGCGATGAAAACATCAACAGTGACCCTTCGGACTCCGTTAACAAAGAAACAGACTCAGAGTGGGATGATATTTTTGAGGATACCAGCGCCAAAAATGGCAATGCAGATAATCCCTTTCTGATGGAAGAAATGGTCGAAGCTTCTAAACCTCAGACTTAATCTGAACATTTTAGTCAGCAAACTTTTTTGATGGAGTCTTGGTTGTTTCAAGGCTCCATATTTTTGATTTGAATCATAAAAACATAAAATTTTTACAGAAATCTATTGGCAGATTCGTCAATTAACGTTATTATTAACCAGCCCTGATTCGAGTAAGGAATTTTCAAGCCTGGGAAATTGCCCTTAGTTGAATCCCAGTCTGTCCAAGCAACTATGCTCTGAACCATAGGGAAACGATCAATCCTCTTGAAAATCTCAGGGTCTAGGATAGAGAAAATCATTTTGGTTGTCAATCAATGTCCTCATCTCCTGATATCATGACTGCTGTGTCACTTAAACAACAGCCTCCCTCTAAAATGCACCGGTCTCTTGGTGAACCATCAACTGAGTCTACACCAGTATTCGCCCTCAAAGAACTTGTCGCTAGTTTATATCGAGAACAAAATAAAGTCCAAAACCTATTAAGTTCTCTAGGATTTGCGCTGCGAAGTTTTAATAATCTCAATCAATTTTTAGAACTGACCCCCCTGATGGCAGCGCGAGTCACTGATGCTGACGGCAGTGCCTTAATGCTATCAAAACATCAAAACGACATATCCCTTGAACAAATACATTGTCAAGATCACCAAATGGCTCAAGAAATTCGACAAGCCATTAATCAGATTATTGATCAGACCAATAATCAACAAGTTACCCCTGCTTTATCTTTATGCTTAGATGAGAAAATTCGTCAAGCATTAGGAAAAAGAATCCGTCTGTATAGCACCCCAATTTTAGTCAAAAACGTAGAAAGGGGGCGAGTTTATGTATTTAGTAGCGATCCTGAATATGTTTGGACCCAGACTAGACGAAAATTGTTGCAATTAGTGGCTGATCAAACCTCAGTAGCCATTGCCAATAACGAATTAACCGTCGAATTACGTTCCAAAGAAAGACAAGACCGAGAACTCGAAATTGCCTCAGAAATTCAACTACGGTTATTACCCCGTCAATGTCCCGTTATTGAAGGCATAGAACTAGCCGCCCGTTGTCAAACCGCTAATCGAGTTGGGGGGGACTATTACGATTTTATTCCCACCAACTATGACCAATTACGTCAAGATCAAGAGATTAAACGGGGTGACCCGGCCACATCCGTTCCCTGGAGTATTGTGATCGGGGATGTGATGGGTAAAGGGGTTCCGGCGGGTTTAATTATGACCATGACCCGAGGAATGTTGCGAGCAGAAGTCCTCAACCGCCATTCCCCTGCGAGGATTCTGCAACATCTTAATCGTGTGATGTACGCAGATTTAGATAATTCTCACCGCTTCGTAACCTTATTCTATTCCGAATACGATCCCCAAACCAAACTATTGTCCTATAGTAATGCGGCCCATAATCCCCCGTTACTGTGGCAAAAAGCAAGCCAGACTATCGAAAAACTGGATACAGATGGGATGTTAATTGGATTAGATCCCGATTCTCAATACGAAGACGGTCAAACCCAACTCGCCCCAGGAGATATCATTCTTTACTATACCGATGGCTTCACCGATGCAGTGAACCAAAAAGGTCATCGCTTTGATGAAGAAAACCTTATTAAAATCTTTGAAGAAGGATGTCAACGTTATGATAGTCCTCAAGACATCCTTGATTACTTGTTTAAGCAAATTAAAGCATTTATTGGTTCAGGACATAATAACAGTGATGATATGACTTTAATTGTGATGCGGGTAAACTCAAATTCTTGAGAGACGATAAGGTTAAAAAACCCAACGTCTGTGTGTCTAAAATGATTAAACACTCAAGGCTTCTATATGCTGTTGTTTGAAACGACCACTCACCTAGATTGGCTCCAAGTTTCTTGGGGGTTAGATCCTTTATCCTTATTTCATCATTCCCCGATAGAGGTTAGTCACTTATTTGCCCAAAAAATAGAAGATCCCCAGATCATTGAGAAAATGCAAAAATCTTGGAGAAATTTTATTGAGTCGGGCCAAGTTTGGGCCTTGGGTATTGGCTTTGTTATTGGATATATATTCCGAACTTTTACTTCTTAATAGACAGTAACGTTAAGTTTATTTTGATTTCTAAAAAAGGTTAACCGTGACACAAAAAAAAACTTGGAGCGATCGCTTTGAAGGGAGTTTACACCCTGCGATTGTTGAATTTAATGCTAGTATCACCTTCGATATCCAACTGATTGAATACGATTTAACTGGGTCCATTGCCCATGCTAAAATGTTGGCGAAAACAGGCATTATTAGTGAATCAGAAGCCCAACAATTAGTCAATGGGTTAGAAACAATTCGTCAAGAATATCGGGATGGCAATTTTACCCCAGACATCGATCAAGAAGACGTTCACTTTGCCGTTGAAAGACGCTTGACGGAGTTAGTGGGAGATGTAGGTAAAAAACTGCACACAGCGCGATCGCGGAACGATCAAGTAGGAACCGATATCCGCCTCTATCTACGGGATCAAATTCAACAAATACGCCAACAAATCAGAGAATTTCAACAAGTCTTATTAACCCATGCTCAGGAAAATGTGGAAACCCTAATTCCTGGTTATACTCATCTTCAACGGGCCCAACCCATTAGTCTCGCCCATCATCTGTTAGCTTACTTCCAAATGGCTCAACGGGACTGGGAACGGTTAGGAGAAATTTACCATCGGACTAATACTTCTCCGTTAGGGTGTGGGGCGTTAGCAGGGACTACCTTTCCCATTGATCGCCATTACAGTGCAGAATTATTGGGCTTTGGTGAAGTGTATGGTAATAGTTTAGACGGAGTCAGCGATCGCGACTTTGCCATCGAATTTCTCAACGCAGCCAGTTTAATTATGGTGCATCTCAGTCGTTTAAGCGAAGAGATGATTCTCTGGGCTTCTCAAGAATTCGGTTTTATTAGTTTAACCGATAGTTGTGCAACGGGATCGAGTATTATGCCCCAAAAGAAAAATCCCGATGTCCCTGAGCTAGTAAGAGGGAAAGCAGGGCGAGTTTTTGGGCATTTGCAGGGCTTGTTAGTGCTGATGAAGGGATTACCCCTAGCCTACAATAAAGACCTCCAGGAAGACAAGGAAGCCATCTTTGACGGGGTAAAAACCGTTACAGGGTGTTTAGAAGCCATGACGGTGTTATTAGGGGAAGGGATTACCTTTCGCAAAGAAAGATTAAATGAAGCGGTGAGTGAAGACTTTGCCAATGCGACGGATGTAGCCGACTATTTAGCCGCGCGGGGGGTTCCTTTCCGTGAGGCGTATAATTTAGTGGGGAAAGTGGTTAAAACCAGCTTAGCCGCCGGTAAATTATTAAAAGATTTAACCTTAGAAGAATGGGTTGCCTTACACCCTAAATTTGAAGCCGATATCTATGAAGCGATCGCCCCTAAACAAGTGGTGGCAGCCCGTAATAGCTACGGAGGAACAGGGTTTGAACAAATTTATCAAGCCATTGAAAGGGCAAAAAAACAGCTTGAACTTAATTGACCGAGAAATCCGAAAACAGAAGTCAGAGTTGGGAGTCATCCCATAGTGACCAAACATGATTAGTTAAAAAACAGTCCTCCGAATGCTATTCGCGGGGACTGTTAATTTTGCCTTTTATCTTTTGTATCGTGTAATAGCTGAAAAAATTTCTCTAGTTGTCCTGTTGTTTTCTCCGAAAATTTGGGCAAATTAAGTATGTACACTTGGAGGGAGGAATGATTGAACCATTCATTATTCATCCGTCCTCAACAATAGGGATAAATTTAAAGGTTGCAGTCTGTGATCGATTTATTAATGACTAAAAAATCATCTCTCAAAAGCTTATTAATGAGTAAGCGAAATCCCATGTTTGATTAACCTATATAGAGAAAACGTTATGAGAGCAGTTTTACTGGTAGAAGATAGTCCGGCACAACAAAAAATGATTTCCACCCTTCTCAAAAAAAATGGTTGGCAAGTCATTATTGCAGAAGATGGCATTAAAGCCCTCGAAACTATTGAAGAATTGAGTCCAGATTTGATTGTTTTGGATATTGTCATGCCTAAAATGAACGGGTATGAAGTGTGTCGTCGGATTAAAACCCATCCCAATACTCAAAATGTTCCCATTGTCATGTGTTCTTCTAAGGGGGAAGAATTTGATCGGTATTGGGGCATTAAACAGGGGGCGGATGCTTACGTTGCCAAACCCTTTGAAGATATTGAACTCATTGGGACCATTCAGCAACTGCTTCGCCAATAAATGCACTATTTCGATCTTAGGGAAAAAACATGGTTGGGAATTTAGATTTAGGTCAAGACAACAAAGAAAACATTTCTTCTGAACTTCAGGCATTAAAAACCCCTGAAGGCGAATTATACTTACGGTTTCATTTACCCTCAAAAGAAGAATTTGCTTTACCGGCCACTGCCATTCGAGAAGTAATGCAGCAGAGTCCAGAGCGAATTACCCCCATTCCCAATGCCTCACCCTTACTGTTGGGAACCCTCAATTTGAGAGGACAGGTGATTTGGGTAGCCGACTTGGGGCAATTTTTAGGCAATACCGTTCCCTTAAGAACCGATCGCCCCGACATTCCAGTAATTGCCGTAGAAGAGCAAGAAACCATTTTAGGGTTAGCGATTGATCAATTGGGGGATATGGAATGGTTAGATATTGAACAATTACAAGCCCCTACCAACGTCGCCGATCACATTGCCCCCTACGTGCAAGGAGAATGGGTGGTCAAAGAAAATACTCACCAAGTCTTACGATTATTAGACCAAGTGGCTATTTTACGCTCAGCCCGATGGGCAACATAAGGGAATCTTCCTATCAAAACTTATTTATATAAATATATCTAATTGATAACCCTCAACTCACAACCAATCACTGACAAGATTTAAACCTATAGGAGAAAGGCAATGGCATCAGGGATAGACTACGCAAAATTATACAATGAAGCATATGTCGCTTACGGACAGGGAAACTTTGAAGAGGCTGCAACTCTTATGGAACCAATGGTCCAAGCCTTTCCCCAAGACCCTGATGTGTTACTACTCCGAGGTCATATCTATTTCAGTCTCGGAAGATATGAAAGTGCTTGTCAACAATATCAATTAGTCATGACTCGCAGCGATCGCCCTGATATAATCGAGTGTGCCAACCAAGGATTAACACAAGCGCAACAACTGCTTCGTCAGTCAGGGGACAATCATGGCATCCCAGATACGCCGGTACAACCGATGAACGAATTTGCTCCCATTGATGTAGACAACCAATGGTCTGAAACGGAAGAGCCATCAGGAGACTGGGACAGTGAGGATTTTGATCTCGATGGACTAGACTGGGATAGTGCTATTTTTGATGACGCAGACTTAGGAGAACCCACCATTGGTCACCAAGTTTCTCAAGGCCATCCTTCAGAAGTGGCTCAGCAAGAGGGAGAAAACGCCTTTGAGATGCCCGTTGATCCGTTTACGACCTTAAGCGAAATGAAACCCTTGGAGTCTCAACCGGATATTCCCGATACAGATACTTCAGACGATGAGGGTTGGGCAGATTTTATTGACGATGATCTCCCTGATTTTTCCTTTGAGGAGCAAGAATTAGAAACGGAAGCCCATACGGCCGCCTCTGAGGGAGAACATACGTTTGTTGTGTCATCTAACCTTAATTCTCCGTCTTTGAGCAATAATCACGGTGAAATTACTGAAAAAGGAAGAACGAAATCGTTTGCTTTAGAAGAAGACTCCGATAATGATTGGTCAAATTATCCATCTCAGGATGCGCCCACGGTTCAAGCAACTCCTCAGATGATGTCATCTCATCAACAACAAGAGCATAACCAAGTCTTAGATGAATTTGATGCCTTTCAAGAAGATGCACTCGAAGATTTATCTAATTTTGATTTCACAGAGATGAACGATCAGTTGCCTGATTCTGATCTGTTCACTCAAGCTACCGGGGATCTCAGTAGTGATCTTGGTTTGCAAACGGGTGATCTCCTAGCCGAACAAGGACCCGAAACCGTTAATTGGGTCAAGTCTGATGATATTACGAATACCTCCTTATCGGATAGTGAGGTTAAAATAGCCAAACCTACGGTAGAACAAGAACAACGTTACTTAAGTTGGTTTCTCAACGCCCCCTTAAAATTGAAACCGTGGATGGCTGCCGGAAGCACGGGAGTAGCATCTTTTCTGACTATTTTGCTGGTCAGTGGTTTAGCTTGGCTAATGTCTCCTAAACCAAAGCCGGTTGAAGTGGTTGAAGAACAACCCACCCCCGAACAAATACAACAGTCCGAACAGAAGGCTGAACCATCAGAGGAAACCCCTGAAACTCCCGCCAACAGCGAGCAAAAAACTAAATCGGGTAATCCTATCTTATTACTGGCTTTAACTGGGGGATTAGTGGGATTTGGGGGAACACTTTTCTTCGGATTACTCAGTTCCTATCAATTAAAACGCACCATTGAAGACCTGCAAACTCAGTTCGATTCCATGTATGCCGGTGACTATAATGTTAAAGCTACTATTTTCTCTGAAGATGAGTTAGGGCAACTGTCCCATAGCTTTAACCAACTTTCTCGTGTGATCCTCACCACCACTAGCGAAGCGCAACAACGGGCGGCGGAAATGGAACAGGCCAGAGAAGAACTGCAACGACAAGTGATTCGCCTTCTAGACGACGTAGAAGGGGCAGCCAGAGGGGATTTAACCGTAGAAGCAGAAGTAACGGCGGACGTATTAGGGGCGGTAGCTGATGCCTTTAACTTGACCATCAATAATCTACGGGACATCGTTGCTCAGGTAAAACGCACCGCGAAACAGGTGAATAAGAGTTCAACGGATAGTGAATTATTCGCCCGCAATAACTCCCGTGATGCCCTACGGATGGCGGAAGAATTAGCCGTAACCTTAAACTCGGTACAGGTGATGACGGAATCCATCCAACGGGTGGCAGAAAACGCCCGCGAAGCCGAAGAAGTGGCTCATACCTCCTCGGTAACGGCTCTGAAAGGGGGTGAAGCGGTGGAACGAACGGTGGCGGGTATTCTGCAAATTCGGGAAACGGTATCGGAAACCACTCGTAAGGTAAAACGGTTAGCGGAAGCGTCGCAAGAAATCTCGAAAATTGTCGCCTTAATCTCTCAAATTGCCTCTAGAACCAATTTACTCGCCCTTAATGCTTCGATTCAGGCAGCCAGGGCAGGGGAAGCGGGACGAGGCTTTGCGATCGTTGCTGATGAAGTTCGTCAGTTGGCAGATCGTTCGGCCAAATCCTTAAAAGAAATTGAACAAATTGTACTCCAAATTCAAAGTGAAACCGGTTCGGTTATGACAGCGATGGAAGAGGGGATTCAGCAGGTTATTGATGTAACGGATAAGTCAGAACAAGCCAAACGCTCTCTAGAGGATATTATCGACGTATCCAATCACATTAATACCTTAGTGCGCTCCATTACCAGCGATACCGTCCAACAACAGGATAATTCTAAGGCGGTGAGTCAAGTTATGCAGTCGGTGGAATTAACGGCACAAGAAACCTCCCAAGAATCCCAACGAGTGGCGGGTTCTTTACAAAATCTGGTGGGTATTTCCCGTGATTTACTGGCTTCTGTGGAACGTTTCCATATTGAAGGGGCTGCCGAAAAATCAGAAAAATCTTAAATTAGGGTCAGGATTCAATTATCATCAAAGGGATTGCTATATAATTTCCTAAGATTACTCTGTGTGAGGATGGTTAGTTATGAGTCGTGTTATTAGTAAGGTGTTGTCTCCTGCGATGCAGCTTTGGTTACGGTCCCAAGTTGAGGATGTAGATACCCTAGAAATTGCTATTCAAGGAAGCGATCGCCAAATTTTAAAGGGTCATGTTTCTGGAGTCACTTTAAATAGTAATCAAGCGATTTATCAAGGATTACATTTAGGAGAAGTTCAATTAAAAGGGGAAAATATTCGCATTAATATTGGTCAAGTTTTAAGAGGTAAACCGTTACAATTATTAGAGGCGATTCGTGTATCTGGTGCAGTAGCAATTACTAATCAAAATCTACAATCTTCTATCTCTTCTGCTTTATTAGGGGAAGGGTTTAAAGGTTTATTAGAAACGTTACTAGAATATCAAGGAATTACCGAACCCTCTCAATTATTAGAACAGTATGAAATTGATTGGCAAGGTGCTTATTTAGATAATAATTATTTTATTTTACAAGGAAATTTGACTCATGATGGCGTGACTAAACCGTTAAAAATTAAAGCAAAATTAACATTAATTCCGCCACAACAGTTACAATTATCTGAGGTTGAGATACAAGGAATCCCTGATATAAAAAATAATAATGTCAAAGAATTTTCTGTGGATTTAGGTTCAGATGTTTCGATTAATTCCTTTCAGTTAGATACAGATAAATTAATCTGTGAAGGAGAATTATTAATTCGTCCCTAATATCATTTAAGAATTGACAATTAACAATTGATTCAAGTAGGGTGGGTTAGACGGCTATAATTTAGTTTACAACAAGAATATAATTAACCGTCTTAACCCACCATTTTAGTTGAAACAGTCCAGTAAAATACGTGAGGTAAACTATAATTTTTTGCGTCATTCCTAGACTTTTTTACACCGTAACGCAGGAAAATAGTGTTTTTTGGTGCATTACACTACGCTAATACACCCTACAATAATATGTTAACTTAACCCTAATAATTGAGCTATTTCTGGTAATAATTGATTACATTCTTGTACTAATCGTGTTGCATTGGGTAAGTTTGCTGTAATTCCAATTAAGGCATTTTTTGAGAGTTTTGCGTATTTTTTCAAGTTACTATCTTCTGGTTTATTGGCTGCTTCTGTCAAACTTTCAACCGCTTCTAATGCTTCAACTTTTTGGATATCTTTGAGGTTTTCATCTGTTTCTATGGCGTTTTGTAGTTGACTTAATAGCTCTTTTATGCTTCTTTTTCCATCTTCTAAATGCTCAGGAAGTTGCTCAATTTTATTAGAAACTCTTCCGCTAATATCTCGTAAATTAACAATAGATTGATTGGCGTTAATATCTCTAATTTTGATGTTTTGACTGTTATCAATATTTTCAGACATGATATACTCCTCTTGATGTTGATAATTAAAACTAGGTTTTTCTAAATAAAAATCAGGTTTTTCCAAAGCAGTGCTAATCATGTTTTCTAGGCGTTGAATATGATTATCTTTTTCTTCTAGTTTTCCTCTATATTGTTCGTTTAATGATTTTAACTTATTATAATTAGTAAAATATTCTTTATTCAACTCTGAATGATTCGCTTCCGGTGTAGTTGCTGCCCTAATTAATAGTTTATCGTTACCCCGTTTTTCGATGGCAACAATTTGTAATTCTGCGTCAGGATGTTCCTCTGCTAACTGTTTAAAAGCAATAGCAATGGCACGAGGATCAATACCTTGGTTATGATAAAGATCGAGGGTATTTACTAAGGGTTGAATAAATTCTGCAAAGTCTCCATCTTCAAACTCTTCTTCCCAATTATCGGGTTTTCGGCGAGGGTTAGGATCGGCTGTTGTGGATTCTTTCATAAAGATATAATTACATCTTACCCCTCGCAAATTGGTATGGCTAGTAATTCCCCAATCTTCAATCGTTGCTCCTGTTAAGGTTACTCCTGTTAAGTCGGTATTATCTAATTGAGTTTGAATTAATTTTGCTCTCGATAAGTCAGCATCTTGTAAATTAGCATTACTTAAATCTGCTCCAATAAAACTAGCATCGGTTAAATTAGCTGCTTGTAGATGAACCCCTCTTAAGTCTTGGCGATCGAAGTTTTTATTAGTTCCTGTTCCGATTAACCATTGTTTTAAATTGGTATTACTGAGATAAGTTTTACCTGGACGAATACGATCTAATTTTTCTGTGTTTTTAAAACAAGTACGGATTAAAATAGCGTCTCGAAAGTCCGTACTTTTTAGTCTAGCTTCGGTAAAGTTAGCATCAGTTAAATTAGCCTTTTTAAAGGTTGTGCCACCGGTTGTAGCAAATGCTACCGCAAAGTTTTTGATCCAGGCATCTTTAGGATCACCTTTCATAGCACGATAAGCAAGATAACAGGAAAATAGCGTTAACGGTACGGCTCCGGCTACGGCGAAGGCTCCGACTGCAGCTCCGACTAAGGCTAAGACTCCGGCTCCACCTACGGCTATGGTGAAGGCTACGGCTCCGGCTACGGTAAAAGCTATGCCTCCGGCTACGGCTACGGCTCCGACTACGGCTCCGACTACGGTAAAGGCTACGCCTCCGCCTAAGGCTACAGCTGCGGCTAGTCCCCCGTCTAAGGCTACGGTGAAGGCTAAGGCTACGGGTACGGCTAAGGCTACGGCTACAGCCCCCCCCACCAGTCCACGAAAGTAACTAAAAATACAAAAAATGAGCAGGACCAGTAAACTTGTCCACCCTATGACTTGGTTTTCAAGACTAGAGCTATCAAAAATATAAGCAACTAATACTCCAAGAATAGGAGCTACGAAACTAAACAGACCAGTAAACAGCAATGCAACCAACATTAACCCTATGATCCAGCGTTTTTGTAACCCTGCCGTTGCTTCTGTAAAGTTTGCCCCTGTGAGGGTTGCTCCTTTAAAGTTTGCGCCTCGGATATCACAGTTACTAAAGTTAGCCTCTGATAAGTTTTGTCCAGCAAAGTTTTGTCCCCTCAGTTTTTCCCCTGAGAAGTTTCGTTGTCCATTTTTATAACTGTTTATAACTATTGATGCTTTCATTTTTTTGGAGGCAACCCTTCGGGAAGTCAAAAGTCAAAAGGTTAGGTTACAGTCGAAAGCAAATACTTGTTTGCCTCGACAGAATTAATGATAGGGGTTGAGAAAGAGAGGAAAGGGAACAATCTGGTTTGATTATAAAATAAACATTCATTGCGAAGACGAAATATACCTTTCTAGTGAGGTTAGTGAGCAAGATGCTCACACTCCCCTGCCCCCTCTGCTCCCCCTGCTCCCCCTGCCTCCCCTGCCCCCTCTGCTCCCCCTGCTCCCCCTGCTCCCTCTGCCCCCCCTGCTCCCCCTGCTCCCTCTGCTCCCTCTGCTCCCTCTGCTCCCTCTGCCTCCCACACTCCGAACCCCAATGACTTGGCAAAGGACTCCTTACAGGGGACAATGGATAGCAGTGACTATTGAAAATTTATTTATTTCTACTTCGTGGATAATATTCGTACTGTTTCTGATACCAAGCGTAAATTTTATGGCTACCACACTCGGCCTGTAAATTCCATTTATCGGCGGTTTGTGGAAGAATTGTTAGTAGAAATGCACCTACTATCGGTTAACGTCGATTTTGGCTACGATCCTGTCTATGCCTTGGGGGTTGTCACCTCATTTCAACGGTTTATGCAGGGATATAAACCGGAAGGGGATAAAACCTCTATTTTCAATGCTATCTGTCAAGCGGTAGAGGGAAATAGCGAGCAATACCATCAAGACGCTGAAGCTATCTTAAACGAAGCCAAAGGGCTGTCTATCGGTGATTTCAAGGATAAACTCACCCATGTGGCTGAAAACCAAGGGGGAGAAGGCATTTTATGGGGAACCTTTGGAGTGATCGCAGCTAATTCTAAATTTAAGTACAGTCGCTTATTTGCCATCGGGTTATATACCCTGTTGATGGAAATTGATGCGGATCTCGTCAAAGACGAAGAAAAACGCACCGAAACCACCCAAGCAGTCTCCTCAGCACTCAATTTTTCCCCAGAAAAACTACAAAAAGACCTCGATCTCTATCGTAGTAACCTCGATAAAATGCAGCAATTATTAACTGTTATTGAGGATACCCTAGAAGCCGATCGCAAAAAACGCGCTTCTCAAGAGGCCCAAAAACCAACCGAAGTGGTGGAGGAAAAAGAAACGCCAGAAAATCAAGAATCCGAAACTAACGGATGAGTTCTAACCCTCGAAAATTTGGCATAATAACGATGGCCCACTAAATATAGTTAGAGTCATCTGTGAAATTGCCCTTTCGTTCAAAACCACCCACTCCCCCATCTACCGTTGAGGAAAACCCCGCCGGGTTAGGAACCTTCGGGGGGGTATATACCCCTTCCATTCTTACCATCTTGGGCGTAATTATGTATTTACGCTTCGGTTGGGTGGTGGGCAATGCTGGCCTAATTGGCACCGTCCTAATCGTTATTTTAGCCAACGTCATTACCTTTTTAACCGCTCTTTCTGTATGTGCGATCGCTACTGACCGGGTGGTGAGAACAGGAGGGGCTTATTATATGATTAGTCGGTCATTGGGTATCGAAACCGGAGGGGCCGTCGGTATTCCTCTCTACTTTGCTCAAGCTCTATCCGTTGCCCTGTATACCATCGGTTTTGCGGAAAGTGTGGTAACAGCTTTTCCCAACTACAATCTGAGTCAACTCTACATTGCTTTAATTGTCACCATTGGCGTAGGGGTTTTAGCCTTTACTTCGGCCGATATTGCCATCAAAGCTCAATACTTTATCATGGCGGCCATTGTTCTCTCCTTATTATCCTTCGTTTTTGGCCATCCTGTGGAAGAAACCCAGATCGAAATGTGGGTAACAAATAAAGAACCTTTTTGGACTGTATTTGCTGTGTTTTTTCCGGCGGTAACGGGAATTATGGCCGGGGTGAATATGTCAGGGGACTTAAAAGATCCCATTAAATCCCTTCCCACTGGCACTTTAGCGGCCGTTGGCACAGGATTTGCCATCTATATGTGTTTACCGATTTTCTTGGCTATGCGGGCTAATAGTAGCACTTTGATCGCTGAACCCTTAATTATGCAACGCATGGCTTTATGGGGGCCAGCTATTTCCCTGGGGGTTTGGGGGGCAACCCTCAGTAGTGCGATCGGTAGTATTTTGGGCGCACCACGCATTCTACAAGCGTTGGCTAGAGACGGCATTTTACCCCGTTGGATGCGTTTTTTAGGCCAGGGTAGCGGCCCCACCGATGAACCGAAAATAGGGACGTTAGTGACCTTTGTGGTGGCGATCGCTGCGGTGTGTATTGGGGACTTAAATATCATTGCCCCAGTGTTAACCATGTTTTTCTTAACCACCTATCTCGTCTTAAATATTTCTGCGGGGGTAGAAGGGTTGTTAAATAGTCCCTCCTTTCGTCCGTCTTTTAGGGTGCATTGGTCTTTATCTATATTAGGGGCGATCGGCTGTTTAGGGGTGATGTTTCTCATTGATGCCGTGGCAACCTGTGTGGCGGGTATTGTGGTCATTGCCATCTATTTTTGGGTTCGTCAACGGGAGTTGATGGTAACTTGGGGAGATGTCCGACGAGGTATTTGGATGGCTGTGTTACGGATGGCCATTTTACAAACAGACCACACCGATGATACGAAAAACTGGCGACCGCAATTTTTGGTCTTGTCTGGCGCCCCCACCAAACGCTGGCCCTTGATCCAGTTGGCCCAAGCATTAACCCATAACCGAGGGTTAATAACCGTTTCCAGTGTCTTACCCCAAGGATCACGAGACATTGCCGGACAAGCTGTTTTGGAAAGGCGTATCCGAGACTATTTACAACGTCATGGGGTACAAGCGTTAGTGAGATTGATTACGGCCCCAGATCCCTTTGATGGTGCCGAAAGATTGGTGGAAACCTACGGGTTAGGCTCGATTGTGCCTAATACTATCTTACTGGGAGATTCTCAGGAAAGCACTCACCGCGAGCGCTATTGTCAAATGATCGCTAATATTTATAAAGCGCAAAGAAATGTCATTGTTTTGCGAGAAAATCCTAATTTAACCTCTGATCCCTGGCACGCGTCAAAAAATCGTCGCTTTCGTATCGATGTTTGGTGGGGTGGAGGAATACAAGGGAATGGTAGTTTAATGTTAATTTTGGCTTATTTGCTCCATTCTAATCCTAAATTTCAAAAGGGACAGATTCATCTCAAGTTAGTGGTAATGGACGAGAGTGCGGTGATTGAGGCACAACATAACTTAGATAAATTAGTGCAAGATTTACGCATTGACGCGATATCAGAAATCATTGTGGCCGATGGTCGTACCTTTGCGACGATTTTAAAACAGTCGTCTCAAGGGGCTGATTTTATCTTTTTAGGAATGCCTTCTCCAACGGATGATAAATTGTTTGTTAGTAACTATGAAAGACTACAACAATGGACGCAAGATTTACCCACCACTGTCTTTGTTTTGGCAGCCCCTGAGTTTAATTTCCAGGAAGTTTTAGGGGAAAATTGAATGAAGTCAGAAGTTCCTTACTTCGTTCCGGCGCTATCGCACAGAAGTCAGAAGTTCCTCGCTCCGCTCCGGCTCTAGCGAACAGAAGTCAGAACTAAAATTATGTTAAATCAGGTATCAATCATCAGTTAAGTTTACAATTTTCTCTAAGTAAAGATAAAGCTAATTCAAAACTATTCGGTTGGGTTTGTATAGTGTAAGCTTCTCTTTCTAAGTCTTTCCGATGAATATCCGTATAGCCTTGAAAAAAAGGACGGGCTTGATTCATGGGTTCTAGGGTTACTCCTAATGTTGTTATTTCTCCGTTTCCTGCACAAACTTGGGACGCATGAACGGATTCATGAATAAGAGTTGGTAGGGCAATATGGAGATCGAAAACGACCGGATTGATCCATATTTTTTTTGTGTTAACTTGTAATAATCCATAAGCTCCTCGTTTCGGTGGTAAGTCTAAAATCACCTCAAATCCTGCTGTTTCTAATTCTTGTTTTAATTGATTAAATTGTTCATTTTTTTTACTATTTTGAGCAATTATTTGACTATCTTCAACGAGTTTAATCGGCATTATTGATGGATGAGTTGATAATTGATTATTAATATTCAAAGATAGTAATACCAAGGGATTTAAAAATAATTGAAACATCGATAGTTTGACTCTCCTAAAATTTTAGTGCGCTGCTCTTGTAGGGTGCATTAACGAAGTGTAATGCACCATAACAATTTTAAATACAAAAGAGTTAATCCTCAATAGCTAAAAGATTATACTATAATAAACTAAAATAGTAGAAGGTAAAGAAACATCAATGAAAAAACCAAAAGTTTACAATATACAAGCCTTTTGGGACAGTGAAGCAAAAGTTTGGGTTGCCACTAGTGAAGAGGTTTCAGGGTTAGCAACAGAAGCAGATACATTAGAGAATCTTAATGAGAAGTTACGAGAAATGATTCCAGAATTGTTCATATTAAATGGCATGATAGAAAAAGATTATCAAGGGCTAATTTGAATGAAACAATTAATTATAACTTCGTTTTACCAAATAATTTTAACAGCATATTGAGTAATTAATCCATCTATCGTAACAATAGGAATGTCTTCAACTAAACTTTGAGCGATCAATAATCTATCAAAAGGATCTTTGTGAAAATTAGCTAAACGGTTGATTTGTAAAACATGAGACATGAACACAGGTAATGTTTCAAATTGGTTAGAGATCAGACGACTGGGTATATAAATTTCTGGGTTTTCGGGTAAAGAAAGTTTTCCTGTTCCTACTTTAATAATAATTTCCCATGCACTAACAACACTAAAATAAACAGTGTTATCTGAATTAGAAATCATGTTTTTTGCCGTTTGTGACAGTTGAGGTTCATCGGCAACCCACCATAAAAAAGCATGGGTATCTAATAATAATTTCATGAGTATTAATTGATGAAATCTCTTAAAATATCATCGGTTAAAGGTTCATTAAAGTCTGGGGAAATAATAACTTTACCTCGATCTTGTCCTGGGATTCTATTTTTTTTCGTGGGATGAATTGCGGTTATTCGTGCAATGGGAACGCTTTGATCATTATCTTCACAAATAAGAATTTCTTCTCCTTGAAGGACAGACTCTATGAGTTGTGAGAATTGCTGATTTGCTTGAGGAATGGTTACTTTAATAGTCATTGCTGAATTATAATCTTTTATCTCTATATATTCATTATATAACTTTCTTCTGTCTCAATAAAGTGGATGATTTAAGATAAAAGGCGATTTTTACCTCTATTTTTTTGTGTTCTTCTTCCGTTGCCTTCCAGTGCGCTGATCTTGTAGGGTGCATTAACAAAGTGTAATGCACCTTAATAATTTTAAATACAAAAGATTTAATCATCAATACCTAAGAGATTATACTATAAAGAATAGCGCGATCGCTGATTCTATAGTGCATTGCACTGTGCCAATGCACCGAATCAATTTCAAATACAACCTATTTAATTATTATTCTTATTAATAAACCTCATCATGTGACCCAATATCCACTAAAATAATTATGGCTTCTTCTGCGTCTTCATCCTGAGTCAAGATAAAAATAATACGACAATCATAAGTAACAGAACAAGACCACAAATTACTTAAATTACCTGTTAATTTATGAGACTTTAAAGATGGGGTCAAAGGATCTTCTGCTAATAATATTAAAACCCTGGTAATTCTATTTTGTAGTTCAGGATTTTTTTTTATCAGTTTCTTAAAAGCTCGTCTAAAACGACTATTCCAAACAACTCTCATCGTCTTCCTCTAACAAGTCTGAAATTAACTCATCTACTGTTCCAATTTTTGCTTGTCCCTGTTGTAAATCGGTTAGAATAGATTCTGCATTCTCCGCAATTTCTGAACGCCTTTTTTCAATACGTCTTTTGCGGATTAAATCAAACAAATAATCTTGATCTTCAACTGATAAGGTTTCGATTGATTCAATAAGATTTTGAAAATAAGCTGTAGACATTTTCTTTAAATTATACATAATCTCTCACTAGCTGTATTATACTAAAGTTTTCCATTGTGTACAGATATTTTTTTAGTATGATCGCTATTTATAGCAGATATTGATCATAATAGTGTTAAATTAGCTTATTCAAATATATCTAATTTATTATTTTGTGATAATTATTAACCAGGGTTTCAATGGTATTTAATAACTTTTCTTGTGTCCAATTAAACGATAAAGAAGCAGCGATCGCAGTTCCTCCAGCACCCACTCCTTCTTTAACATAACCTTGTTCATACATTTTTAATTGTTCATAAGAAGAACTAGAAAAATTCAATTGAGTTGCTAATAATGGAACTGTCCCAATAGACTCAGCTAACGCAACAGTACCCCCTGTTAAATCTTCTGCTACCCAGCGCGTTGTCCCCACAATAATATTATCTAAGTTGACATCATATTCAGAAGTATTAATAATGCTTTTAATTAAAGCATAAACCGCTAACATTTGGGTTCCTCCTGCTAACATAACTCCTGTTCTTATACTTGCATTAATAGCCATTCCTGCTACAACAATTTGCATGGGATCACCCACAGCAGCCACTAATTCAAAGGGAGTAATGGGTTGAAATGAATCATAATAGCCAGCATTTGTCAACCCTTTTTTGACAATTATTTCTTTTTGTTCATGATTACAATAAGGATGACTACTATTAACTTTTCCTGTGGCATTAATGCCTAATCCTGTTAAAATTGCTAAGGCTGTTGTTGTACCACCGACCACACATTCACTGAGAATTAAATAATTTTTTGTTGTATTTTTAGCTAATTTTTCTCCCCACTCTAAGCCTTGTTGAAATAACTCATAAACTAAAGATAATGGTAACGCTGTTCCTGTGGTTAAACAGTTTGCTGGTTGCCCTCCTAAATCAATAAAAGGAACAGAAGGAGAGATAGGTAAACCAGCATTAAATAAATGAATGGGGATATTACAAGCTTCTACAATAGCACGAGTAATAAAGACAGGAGAAACCCCTTGATGTAAAGGCGGTAACGGATATTGATAAGAAGATTGTACCCCATTCATTAAAAATTCTGCATCGGCGATCGCTGTATATTTTCTTGCTTCTGGTGTTGCTCCGGCTGCTGAAATTCCAGGAATTAAACCCGTGTTAGTAAAGCCTAAAATACAAGCAAAAATGGGTGAACATTCTTGATAGGTTTCAACCCATTTCTGTCCTAATGATTGAGAGGTATAAATGCGAAACATTAATGTCTGTAGTAATCAGTAATTACTGAACCGTGATCAAGTCATGATAATTTAGATTGCAATGGTAGCACTGTTAGAACTATCATGTCTATGGGTTTGTTTATCTCTTAATTAAAGCGTGAAAGTCTTAGTTGTTGGTAATGGAGGGCGCGAACACGCCCTAGCTTGGAAACTGCTTCAGTCCCCTCAAGTCGAACAGTGTTTTTGTACCCCTGGGAATGGAGGAACTGCTTCATTGGAAGGGTGCGAAAATCTGCCTTATGCAGTAGATGACTTTGCTAATATTGCTGAGTCTGTGCAGAAATATAACATTGATCTCGTTGTTGTCGGGCCAGAAGTTCCTTTATCACAAGGCATTACCGACTATCTCCAACGCTACAACATTAAAGTATTTGGACCCACTCAAGCCGGCGCACAAATTGAGTCCAGCAAGTCTTGGGCGAAAAAATTGATGGCCGATGCAGGTATTGCGATCGCTCAAGGGGAAACATTCACAGACTCAGACGCAGCGAAAGCCTATATTACTCAACAAGGCGCACCTATTGTAGTCAAAGCGGATAACTTAGCCGCCGGAAAAGGGGTTATCGTGGCTCAAACCGTCGAAGAAGCTTACCATGCGGTAGATGAGTTAATGGCCACAGGGTTTACTTTAATCGTTGTCGAAGAATGTTTACAAGGGGAAGAAGTCTCTATTTTAGCCCTCACCGATGGTAAAACGGTACGGCCTTTATTACCCGCACAAGATCATAAACGCATTGGAGAAGGAGATACTGGACCGAATACTGGCGGAATGGGGGCCTATGCACCAGCACCCATCGCTACCCCTGAGTTATTGGCAAGGGTGCAAACAGAGATTTTAGAACCGACGGTTGCAGCGTTGCGTCAACAGGAGATTAACTATTGTGGTGTTTTATATGCCGGGTTAATGGTGACACCAGATGGTGATCCCAAAGTCTTAGAATATAACTGTCGGTTTGGTGATCCGGAAACTCAAGCAGTGTTACCTTTGCTAGAAACGCCGTTAGATGAGTTATTAATGGCCTGTGTTGAAGGTCGTTTAGGAGAGTTTCCTCCGTTACAATGGTATGAGGGGAGTGCTGTGTGTGTGGTGGCTGCGTCTGAGGGGTATCCTGGCAGCTATGAGAAGGGAAAAGTAATTACAGGGATACAAGAGGCAGAAAAGCTAGGATCAACGGTGTTCCAAGCCGGAACTCAATTAGAAAGGGGTCGCCTTTTAACCGATGGGGGACGAGTGTTAGGGGTAACATCTATGGGTAAAGATTTTAACGCAGCGATTGAGACGGTTTATGGTTGCCTCAAAGCGATTGATTTCTCTGGTAAATATTATCGTCGTGATATTGGCCATCGAGTTCGTTAATCATTCAATTTTATCTACTTTTTTCTACTTAATACCCAAAAGAGATTTTGACAATCGGATTTGGTATGAGAGATTGCTTCACTCCGCTACCGCTACGTTCGCAATGACTACGTTTAACGAAAGGGACATTCTCAAATATGTCTGCAAGGTAAGAGGCAAGTATTTCGGTTTGGTTGATCATAGGGGAACTAGCCAAACTTGCCCAAATTGCCGTGCAGAAGTTAGAAAAACCCTAGCTAACAGGTTTCATGCCTGTCAAGAATGTGGTTACGGAGTTGACTATTTTGTTGACCGTGACCTAGCTTCAGCCCAGGAAATCTGCAATCGAGGTATAGAAACGACTACCCTGGGACTCAGGGGAAAGGAAACCGTCTGTCAAGTCGAGGTGTCGGAGGTGATGAGCCTAGATAACTGGCGTAGAGGAGGCAGCGCGGTCTTGGGGAGCCACTCCGGTCTTGGGGTCTCCCCAAGTAGAGGAAGTGGCGTGGTTTCCCCCATGAGCGACTGCCGTGGCTTACCTCTGTGGGCAGAAATATCCCGTCGTGAGTCGGGAAGCCCCAACCATAATTTTTGATTGGGTTGGGGAGGATGTCACAAAACCCCGACTTATAAGAAGTCAGGGTTATTCATGAAATGGATAACTGTGTGTCAAACGTTACTTAACGCTAACTTTAGCACCAGCTTCTTCGAGTTTCTTCTTGATATCTTCGGCATCCTCTTTTCCTGTACCTTCCTTAATAGGCTTAGGTGTAGATTCCACCATATCTTTAGCTTCTTTAAGCCCTAAACCGGTGATACCGCGAACGACTTTAAGAATCGCAATTTTCTTGTCACTGGGAACTTCTTCGAGAATAACATCAAATTCAGTTTTCTCTTCTTCAGGCTCAGCCGCAGCCGCGCCAGGCGCACCCGCACCAGGGGCCATCATCATCATGCCACCCGAAGGAGCAGAAGCACTAACACCAAAGGCTTCTTCAATTTGTGAAACCAACTCAGAGGCTTCTAAGAGGGTTAAAGATTTTAGCTTTTCGAGAATTTCATCAGTTGCAGCAGACATAATTTAACTCCTTGAAAATGAATGAAAAAAGTGGATAATTGGACAAACAAGATAAATCAGTTGGGGAATGTTGTTTAACCATTCCCTTCTTCTCTGGCCGCCATAGCAGCCATAACCCGACCCAACGAGTTCGGGATGTCGTTGATACCCCGTCCGATAGAAGTGGGTACTTCGTTGACCCCAACGGCCAACTTGGTGGCGATGGAATTAATCGCGCCAGCAACCTGTGCGATCAGTTCTTCTTTGGACGGTAAATCAGCGATCGCCTTAACCTGCTCTTCGTTCAGAGCCTGCCCTTGCATAACACCACCGCGAAACTCGGTTTTTTTGGTGTCTTTTTTGAAGGACTGATAAGCCCTCACTGCGCTACCTACGTCATCTTTAACTAGGACAAAGGCTGATGACCCTTTTAAAAAGTTGGTCATGGGTTCCCATGCTTCGTCACCAGTGACGGCTTGTTCCATTAAGGTGTTTTTAGTCACCTTACAGATTGCCCCACTGGGCCGTAGGCGGTTCCGCAGTTCGGTAATTTCGGCAACGGATAGACCTTGATAATCAATCACAAAGCCTAATTGCGCTTCACTCAAGAGTTCCTTGATATCGGCGATCACCGTTGCTTTATTTTCCCTGGTTCTTCCCATTCTGCTCTCACCTCCTTGATTTTGGGAAAAAAATAAACCCCTAGCTTTTTTGCCGGGGCTGAAGTCGAATCCCATCACAAAAATAGTCGGAAAAACCTACTATTTTTCTGGGTTTTATGGCTTCAGGCTTCAACCTCGGCAGGATATTTAAGCAAGTTTTGCTCCTGCTGTCTTCGGTATAAACCAAAGTTTATTTTTTTAGTTGTTACGCTTGGCCTTCGAGTTTTAAGTCTCGTAAGGCACTGATATCGACTTGAATCGATGGTCCCATCGAAGCAGACACAAACACACTACGCCAGTAGCGGCCTTTTGCCCCCGCAGGGCGTTGTCTGTCGATGGTTTCTTGTAAGGCTTTGAGATTAGCCAGCAAGTCTTCGGGGGAAAATGATGCCTTTCCAAACATAACATGAACGATGCCGGTTCGGTCAGCCCTAAATTCTAATTTCCCCGCTTTAAATTCGTTAATGGCGGTTTCGAGGTCGGCGGTAACGGTTCCCCCTTTGGGTGAGGGCATCAAGCCACGGGGACCCAATAAACGCCCCAATTTGGCGACTTTGGGCATCATATCAGGGGTAGCAATTAAGACCTCGAAATCCATCATTCCTTTTTGGATTTCATCGATTAATTCTTCAGAACCGAAAATATCGGCCCCGGCGTTACTGGCTTCTTGAACTTTTTCCCCTCTGGCAATAACGGCCACTCTGATTTCTTGACCGGTTCCTTTGGGGAGGGAAACCGTTGTCCGTAATTGTTGGTCGGTATATTTAGGGTCGATACCAAGACGAATATGAGCTTCTGCTGATTCGTTAAATTTAGCAGTAGCCGTTTCTTTGAGGAGTGTTAAGGCTTCTAACGGCTCATACACTTTATCTTGATCGATCTTTTCTAAGGCTGCTTTGATGCGTTTTGAGAGTTTTACAGGCATAGTTCCTCCTGGGGTCCTAACGAAGCTTACGCTTCTCCCCTCCTGGGTTAATTTAATCGTTAATTAATCTTTGATGGTAACACCCATATTACGGGCGGTTCCTTCCACAATGTTCATGGCCGCGTCAATGTCGTTGGCATTGAGGTCGGGCATTTTGGTTTGAGCGATTTCTTTGAGTTGATCGCGGGTAATACTGCCCACTTTTTGGTTATTGGGTTGGGCTGATCCTCTTTCGATACCGGCTGCTTTGCGAATTAACACGGAAGCAGGAGGGGTTTTGAGGACAAAGGTAAAACTGCGGTCTTCAAAAACGGAAATTTCGACAGGAATGACCATTCCTGCTTGATCGGAGGTTTTGGCATTGTATTCTTTACAAAATGCCATGATATTGACCCCGTGTTGACCCAAGGCTGGACCAACGGGAGGAGCGGGGTTGGCCTTTCCCGCAGGAAGGGCTAGTTTAATTAAGGCAACAACTTTCTTGGCCATCGCTAGTTTTGTTTCTCAACTTGGTTAAATTCGAGTTCAACCGGGGTATCTCGTCCAAAAATGGAGAGTAACGCCCGAAGTTTGTTTCGTTCAGAACTGACTTCTACCACTTCTCCTTCAAAATCTTTAAAGGGCCCTGAAAGTACCAGAATTTTGTCGCCGATTTCCATATCAATCTTAACAACGGGTTCTGGTTGTTCTGCTTGCCGAAAGATTCTTTCCACTTCTGAGGGACTCAGGGGAAGGGGTTTAACGTGACCTCGGCCTCGACCATAAGCCCGTCTTTGTTCTGAACCGACGAAGTTGATGACGTTGGGGGTATTTTTAACCACTAACCAAGCATCATCGTCCATGATCATCTTCACTAAAACGTAGCCAGGAAAAACTTTTTCTTCCCCTTGTTGACGACTTCCATCTTTACGGACTTTGACGGTTGGGGTTTTGGGAATTTGAATCTGTAAAATTCGATCCGCTACGTCCAGGGTTTGAATCCGTTGTTCTAGGTTGTTTTTGACTCGCTTTTCACAACCAGAGGCTACCTGTACGGCATACCAACGGGCTGCGCGTTTCGGTTGTTCTTGCTGTTGTTCTGGTTCGGGTGTGTGATCGTGAGCAAAACTCATTAAAATACCTTCCCTGATCCCCATGAAAAGAGGTTATCTACAAGATAAATAACAGTAGCCACTAGGCTTACCATTAAAATGACAGCAGCCGATTCACTTAAGAGTTGCTGTCTGGAGGGCCAAACCACTTTGGCTAGTTCCTCTTTGGTTTCCACCACAAAGTTGTTGGCTTTGGTGTCACCTTTAGCTTGTTTTGTATCTTTTTTAGATCCTTCTTGTCTAACCACGGCGATCTCTTCTCAACATAAAACGACAGTGTTTGACGACGACACTGGACTTGTTAATAATTTGGGTAATTGATCCAGTTGAACTCGAACTCTCAGTATAACGTAGAATCTAGGGTTTTGTTACTGAAGAACTAAAAGTTAGGATTTTCAGCAAGATTAATTAATCTTGCTTTTCCTATTAAATCGGAGCGGCGGGATTTGAACCCACGACCCCTACTACCCCAAAGTAGTGCGCTACCAAGCTGCGCTACGCCCCGATATTCACAGACTCCTATTATAAACCTATTGTTTTCAAAAAAGCAAGTTAAAAGTGCTTTAATTTTTGCATTTCTTGATATAACTCTCTGACTACTTCTGCTGGCCAGTTTCCTTCACAGCAACGACCTTGATTTAAAATCAGCCTCACCGAATAAGCATGGGGAAATCCTTCCACTTCTAACCACAATAAGTCACTTTCTGCTTCACAAGCAATTCTTTCTTCTTCCATCAATTCTTCGGCCATCTGATTCATGGTGGTAGCTAATTGTTCAAAAAGACGACAAAAATCAGCAAATTCGACTGCAGTTAATTCCATCGCCCAATCTTCTCCCCCTACTAACCCGGGATAAGCAAGTGCTTGAGGATTCCATCCTAATCGCCACCCTTGACCTTTTTTTAGTATGCGATCGCCCATTGCTTTTTCTTGAAACTAGGGTGCTAATAATTGAGCGTCTCCTGGTTCAGATAAACTCGGAGTTGAGGGAGTTGACTGTTCTGATGTTGCTTCTGTTTCTTCTTCTGGGACAGGTTGATTAGTGTTTGCTTGAGGTTGAGGGTTATAAATTTCAACCAATAAGTCTACTAACTGTTGACGTTGACGACGACTCAGTTGACGAATGACTTCGACATCTCGTTCTAAGGGATTAGTTTCTAAGGTAGACCCTGGATAGTTAGATTCTCTAGGAGACTGATTCACTCCTAAATAGTCTGCAAAGGTTACTTTCCAATCTAAACGGTACTGAGGAGAACGTCGTTTAAAATCCCTATGATAACGGATAAAACGACTCATTAAGGTGTGTTCTTCATTAATTTCCCCTGTTTCTGCACTACGATACTGATTTTCTTGGGGAAGGTTAGGAAATTTCTCATAAATAATCTCTGCTGCTTGTTCTGGTCTGAGGGTTTGACCATTAACGCTGTTTAAACCCCAACCCTTAAACTGATTCCATTCAAGCTGCATCATTCCCCAACTGACACTCAGACTGAGGAGAAAAACCCCTAACCATTTTTGGTGTTTCCTCGAGAGGATAAGTGTTTTTCTCATCATTTTGATTACGATCTCACATCACTAATAATTTCTGGTTGTGTTAGTTCATCAGACATTTCAATGATGGCACGAACTGCCGGTTTCATATTAGGATCATCAATACTATCAAACTCTTCGTAACGACGACGTTTAGCCCGATTAGCTACTTGTACAGTAATGCGATAACGGTTAGATGCAGCATCTAATAATTCTTGTGCGCGATACATAACCTGAGAAGAATCAAAAGAATGTTTTTTTTGCATGATTATATTTTTCCCCTATATTTACGGTAAACTCTTAGTGTAACAGACTTTTCTGTTGAACGACAGTGCTTTCCTTCCCCACTCCGCAAGCTGAGAGTGGGGAAGGAAAGCACAATGATTTGAGGACTCGATGTCCGAAAAATAATTAAACAGGAGCATCTTGGTTCTTGATATATTCTTTCAACTTTTCAATAGGTGCGCCACCAGAAGAAGCAACATAATAAGACTTAGACCAAAAAGAAACTTTGTCTTTATAAAACTTTGTTACTTGCTCAGGAAAGTCTTTTTTCATGACTCTAGCTGTCGAACTTTTAAGACATCCTGCAACTGCCGATATTGAGTTTTAAAGTTTGGTAAATCTATTAATTATTTTGACCAACAAAATTCTTTACCTGAGTTTAAAAAGGATTGGCCAGAATATAAAGAACTTGGTAGTCATGCGCTTCAAGCAACTGTAAAACGAGTTGATTTTGCCTTTCAACGTTTCTTTAAGCTTAAATCAGGTTATCCAAAACTCAAGTCTTCGAGAAGATATAAAGGTTGGACTTATCCTGATAAAGCTGGCTGGAAAATAGACAGTAATGGACATCATGGAAAGTTAACTCTTTCTAACCTTACAAATAGTTAGCGTTAATAGCTTGGTGGCAACTGAGAAACTAAACCTAAAAGGAATGACCAAGAAAGCTAAAACAGGTAGCAAAAGAAAGCGTCAAAAGACAGGGTTAAATCGCTCAATTCTTGACGTTGGAATCAGTAATTTAAAATCACTGATTAAAAGTAAAATTACCGAAGCAGGTGGTTTTTATGTTGAGGTTCCTACCCGAAAAGTTAAGCCATCTCAAACTTGTCCTAATTGTGGTCATCAAAAGAAAAAGACATTAGCAGAACGACAACACAACTGCGAAAAATGCCTTTATAGTTGCGATAGAGATGTCGCATCTGCTCAGGTGTGTTTAAACTGGGCAAGGGGGCAGGAACTGTCCTCTACAGACGCAGAGTTATCTAGCTCTACCTTATGCGGAAGTATGCGGCAACTAGGGGCAAAGAAGCGTCAGAAACGCTTATCGAGCGCGATAGCGGATAAGCGTAGTTCATTCAAGGAACAATTTGATTTTTTTTAAATGGTTGGGTCCCGAAAACTTTCAACGATGTAGACAATTTTTTTATGCTTTTCTAACTTTTTTTCAGAAAGTTGTATGTTCCTCTTACATACTCACTAAATCTCCTTGTTCTTGTTCAATAAATGATTGAACTTTATGACGATATTCTCTGATATTAAGATCGACCCATTCTCGATCATCGCTATTAGCTACAATATGCACAAAAGGTTCTCCCGCGTCGGGTAAAATTAAGACCCAATTATCATTTTGGGGATTAATAATTTTTACCCCATCAATTAATTCTAGTTGTTCAGGATTGTGAATTTCCACTAAATAACGCATTAGAGAGCCTTTAACTTTCCAAGGACAGCGTAAAACGTAGGATTTAGTACAAATACGAGGCAATTCTGCTTGAATTTGTACCAGTGATCGCCCTTGAGTAGCCAGCATTTCCAACAGTTTCGCTATACTAAACATGGCATCGAACCCCGGGTGCAACTGCGGAAAGATGAAACCAGTGTCCCCACTTCCTCCTAAAGAGACGTTAGGATTCATTTGTGCTGCTTCCATCAAAGCAGTAGGATTAGACTTCGTACGGATCACTTTGCCATCGTGACGACGGGCAATTTGTTCTACCGCGCTAGAAGCTTCTACGGGAACGACTACCGTACTGCGAGGATAAGCAGTAAAGATGGTATTCACCATCAAAGCGGTTAACCATTCGCCGCGTATGGAGAGGCCAGATTCATCCACTAGAATAAATTGTTCCCCATTGGCCGAAACTTGGGCCCCTAAATTGGCTTTCACTGCTTCAACGACTTGTCCTAGTTGATGCAATAAGGATTCTCGTTCCTCGGTGGGAACGGTGGTTTGACGTAAACTGGCATTGAGGACAATGGCATCACACCCAAATTTAGTCAGTAGTTGGGGTAAAATCGCCCCTGACACCCCATAAACGTAGTCAATGACAATTTTGGGGTCACTGTTATTAATGCTATCTATATCCAGTTGCGTCTCAAAGGTTTCACGATAGGTATCGATAACTTGTGCTGGATAAGCCATATTACCAATGTCAGGAATGCCTACCCGTCGTAAATCTTCTTTAAAATAGGCCCCTTCGATTTTCTTTTCTTGGGACTTAGAAATATTAATGCCTTGATCGTCAAAAAATTCGATGAGAATATGATCCGTGCGATCGGGATGGGCCCGTAAATGAACCCCGCCGGATACCCCTAATTTGGGAGTCATGGTACGGGAGATAGGAATAGCGGTGGCTTCGAGGTTTTGGATATTAATCCCCACGGACATCAACCCAGAAATCAAAGAACGGCTAATCATGCGGGAAAAGCCCCGTTGATCCCGTGATATGACCACTTGTGATCCCGCTTTGAGGGTTGATCCATAGGCTGCCCCCAACTTCACCGCAAATTCTGGGGTAATATCGATATTGGCCAGTCCTGTGACTCCCCGTTGACCAAAGAGATTTCGATTAGCGGTACTACCCCAAATTAAGTTAATATTCAAGATAGCTCCTGATTCGATGCGTTTACTGGGCCAAACTCGGACATTTGAGCTAATTTGTGCTTCTTCTCCCAGAATAGATAACGGGCCGATAATCGCCCCTTCTAACACTTGGGCCCGGCGATCGATGCGGGTTCCTCTGGCAATGACGCAAGCGGCCAAATAGGATTCATCCCCCACCGTCACCCCATTCCAAATAATGGGTCGTTTTAGGTCTGAGGCTGCCCCAATGGTCACGTTATCCCCCATGACACACCCCTGTTCGATCATCACCCCTGGACCGATGCGACAGTTATCTCCAATCAAGGCCGGGGGCTCAATTTTAGCGGTGGGGTCAATATAAGTATTTTGTCCCAACCAAATCCCCGGAGACTGTTCGTCATAAGCAAAATCGAGATTAACTTTGTTTTCTAGGGCATCGTATTGGGCTTCTCGATAGGCATCTAAATGGCCGACATCGCACCAATACCCTTCGGCGATGTAACCATACATCGGTTCCCCTCGGTTGAGAAGAAGGGGAAATAAATCCTTAGAAAAGTCGCTTTCTTCGTTGGCGGGCAGGTATTGAAGGACTTCGGGTTCTAAAATGTAGGTGCCGGTGTTAACGGTATCGGAGAAAATTTCACTAGCGGAGGGTTTTTCGAGGAAACGGATAATTTTTTGATCTTTATCGGTAATAACAACCCCAAACTCCATGGGGTTCGCAACACGAGTCAAGACAAGGGTGGCTTTGGACTTTTTTTGACGATGAAAAGCGATCGCCCCTTGGAGATCAAAATCGGTGATACTATCCCCACTAATGACTAAAAAGGTATTATGTAAAAGGTCTTCGACGTTTTTGACGCATCCTGCCGTTCCTAAGGGTTGTTCGTCTTCGACGGCGTAGGTTATTTCTACTCCAAAATCCTTGCCGTCTTGAAAATAATCCCGCATGACATCGGGAAGATAGTATAACGTAGCGATAATTTCTGTAATGTTATGTCGTTTGAGTAAGTTAATAATATGTTCTGCAATGGGGCGATTTAATATGGGTACCATAGGCTTAGGCAAATCGCAGGTCAATGGGCGTAACCGCGTTCCCGATCCCCCAGCCATTAGCACTGCACGCATAAATCCTCCTCAATGGTTAATTTTTGTTACTTATTTTGACAATTCAAGCCAAAATCCTTCTCTTCTACCATAACTTATTTTTGAGCGTTCGATGTAATAAGTAATTAGGATTAATTAATAATGTGTCATAATAAAAATTGTTGAGACTTATGGCTCTAAGTTCTGTATTAATTAACCATTATCTCACTGTCCTTTTTATAACAAATTGAGGTTAAACGGAAACCATTGACTCAAAGCAAGGTAAAACCTAACCCCCACCCTCACCCACACGATGAAATGTCCCATAATCATGTTCATAGTGAAGCGTCATTAAAGCAAATTATTAACCGTCTTTCTCGTATCGAAGGCCATATTAGAGGGGTTAAAAATATGGTATCAGAAAGTCGTCCTTGCCCTGAAGTTTTGATACAATTAGCGGCCGTTAGAGGTGCTATTGATCGGGTATCTCGTCTTATTTTAGATGAACATTTGAATGAATGTGTTGCTCGGGCGGCTCAAGAAGGTAACATAGAAGAAGAATTACAAGAATTAAAGGCTGCTTTAGATCGATTTTTACCTTAAATCATACTTGAGTTCGGAGTTCAGAGTTGGAAATTCAGTTTTTTTAGGGTACATTTTTTACCATTTTCCTTATGTTTAACTAAGGTTAAATAATGCTATACAGATGAATGATAGTCTATTAGAAACCAGAACACTTCCCCTTTATCAAAAAAGAATTTTAATCACAACACCCCGTAATTATGCTTCTCGTTTTGCTGCTGAAATCATTAATTATGGGGGGATTCCTGTTATAGTGCCTACCATTGAAACTTGTTATTTATCTTCTTATGAAATTTTAGATAATTGTTTAAAAAATATCACAACATTTAATTATATTGCCTTTACCAGTCGTAATGGAATCAACGCGGTTATCAGTCGCATAGAAACTTTAAATTTACCCTTATCTTGTTTAGATAACTGTCAATTAATTGCTATTGGTAAAGATGCCGAAAAACTAGAAGAACTAGGGTTAAAAGTTTCTATTCTTCCTCAAGAACCCAGTCCTCAAGGAATTGTATCAGAACTAGCTAAAATTCCCCAAATTGCTCAACAAACTATTTTAGTTCCCATTCCTGAAGTGATTGGCATTTCTGAACCTGATATTGTTCCTAAGTTTATCACAGCATTACAGACATTAAACCTAAAAATTACTGTTGTTAATGCTTATCAAACCCGAGGTTTAGATGCTTCTTTATATCCTGTTGAAATGGATTTAGTTGAACAGGGAAAAATAGATATAATTGCCTTTAGTAGTACCGCAGAAATAGAAAGTTTTTTGCAGATAGTAAAAAATACTCCAATCCCTAAAAACTGTTTGATTGCTTGTTTTGGTCCCTATACTGCGAGTAATGCTAAAAAATTAGGGTTAACCGTTGATATTATTGGCAAAGATTATCATTCTTTTAGAGGCTTTGTACAAGCGATCACTGATTATTTAGCAACTTCTCTTAGTACGGAAATCTACGCCTAAATAGTGTCAAAAACCGAAGCAGCTACAATCAAACCTTAGCTATTATAGATAGTGAAGGGAGACAAAAGCAGTCACTCTTGACAAGATAAGAGAAAACTCTAAATCGGAGGTTAATATATATGGCACTTGTACGTTGGGAACCTTTCAGAGAAATTGACTCTCTACAAAAAGAAATGAATCGTTTATTTGACAGTTTCTATCCCAGTGGCTTAGGTAACGGTGACTTTGACAAATTATCCTTCGTTCCTGCAGCAGAAATGGACGAAACAGAAGAAGCCATTGATCTTAAACTAGAAATTCCTGGGTTAGAAGCCAAGGATTTAGACGTTGAAGTTCAAGCGGACTCTGTTAGTATTAAAGGAGAACGGAAGTCAGAAGAAAAAAGCGAAGAAAACGGTACAACCCGAACCGAATTCCGTTACGGTAAATTCCATCGAGTTATTCCGTTACCTAGCCGAGTAAAAAACAACAACGTAACCGCAGAATATAAAGACGGAATCCTTCATCTGACTCTGCCTAAAGCAGAAGAAGAACGAAACAAAGTTGTGAAAGTCAATATTGGATAAACTGACTAGGGGTCAACTATAGTTGACCCCTATTTGTCAAAAAATTAGATACTTTTATTCCAGTAATCTAAACCCGTTACAATGACATCTTCTAACCACTGTTTAAAACGTTCAATCAGATTTTGTTCTTCATCTGCATAGGAAAACTGAAAGGGAGAATCGGTTAAAGGTTGAATATCACTAATATTCCGTTCTCCGTCATCAGAATTATCCCTATGATATGCACAAGCGGTACAGACGAGTAACCCTAGATATTCATGGCCAAGAACATGGAAAGACAGAAGAATGGTTGTTGATGTCTGTACATCAATCACTAATTGAACCCAACTATGATAGTTTCGAGTATTAGCAAAGTAGTCTAACTGTTTTGCTGTTTCTACGACTTGGTAACGATGATAATAGGCTTTGTCATCGCCAACATTAGCCGAAATTGTAAAAACTTGTACCTCATTAATAACATTTTGAACAGATAACTTAATTTGATCAGCAATTTCTTGTAAGCGATTATTAGCAATATCGAATAAATGTAACGCAAACCTTTCCGTTTTCTGACATTTTTCTTGGACAGAAGCCAATTGGTTTTGTTTCAATTTTTCAGCGATAGAAGAAATAATGACTTGAGTCTGTCGTTTTTCTGATAAAACTTGTTCTGACAGAGCCAGACTTTGAACAAAGGCTTGTTTTTGGCTTTTAGCCAACAAATTAACCAGTTGAAAAAGATTACCTTGATCCGCTTTTTCTAAGGCTTCTATATAAATTGCTCGATCATCACGAGTCAAAACTAGAGGGAACCAACTCGCTTGAATAAAGACTAAACTGGCTAAACAACGAGCAACACGACCATTTCCATCTTGAAAAGGATGGATCTGTGTAAATCGATGATGTAACCATGCAGATTCAATTTCAGGGGGTACTTGTTGTTGACCATGTTGATGATGTAATTGGATCAATCGATCCATTTCAGAAGAAACCTGTTCAGGTGGACAGTATTCGTGAACTGTTCCATCTAGTCGCAAAGGGTTGTTTGGTTGACGTTTCCAATCACCTTTAATTAGAGAAACAGAAAAGACTTGTTGTGTTGAAGGATTTAAAGCTTCAGTGCTATCTTGACTTTGAGTTAAAAGTTGGTGTAACTGTTTGATATAAAAAGTTGATAGAGTCCTTTGTCCACCTACAAAATCAAATAATCCCTCAACTGCAACTTCTTGATCTTTAATCAGAGAAACCACTTGCTTAACAGGACGATCAGTTGCTCCGTGGGGAATTAATGCTTCATTAATACCTTGTTCAATCAATAAACGGGTAATTCCACGATCTATCGTATACAAACGCTCAATAATGCCAGTTTCAATGGCTATCTCTCTTCTTAATCGTTCATTAAAAGTCTGAAATTCCCTGGACTGACGCAAACGTTCGGCTTGTTCATTCCAAACAGTTACTAAAGGTGGTAACTCGGAACTTTTTAAGTTTTCCCAGTCTAAAGGTAAATCTTCAATTGGTTCCCATGACATATTATTTAACCTAAATTTACTGACTCAAAGCCTTCAAAAAGCTTTGCATACTAGCAAAAATTCCTGACTTTTTGGGTTGCGGTTGATTACTATCATCTTCGTCCCCTCTCAAAGCATTATTGATTAAAGTATCTAAGGCTTCTCCCATGGGTTTTTGTCCTTGTTCAGCAATTAACTCATAACCCTCTTCTTTTTCTAAATACACCAACCAAGGAGAAGGATAACAACGCAACACCACCACCCCATCTAAGGGACGAAAATAATAAACCGATTCTAAGGTACTAATAAACCGTTCTCTAAGTTGACGGGCTGCGTAACCAATACCGACGATAGATACATCTTCTAACTGGGGAATAAGCAGAATAACTGGCCGATGAGCGGCTAAATTGCACAATTTTTCGACAATTTCCACCTCAACTGAGGAGGGACACACTAATAAAAAGGCTTCATCCGCTTCAGAAATCTTCTGTTCGATAGAAGTGGCCCGACTCCCCAAGTCTGTCACTTGAAAGGGCGTTTCTCCCCAGTCTCGTCTGGCTAAAGCGGCGGCCCCTGTATCGGGAAAAATTACTTTTAACCCTGATGCTTGGTCTTCAAATAAGGTGGTAAACTCTAAGGCTAAGGGTTGGGCTTGTAGGGCAATTTCTGGGATAACAATTTCTAAGCATATCCGTCCAACTCCTGCTTCTAGGGCAAGTTTGGCTGCTTCTTTGGCTTGGCTTACGGCTTGTTCTAAACTGTTGGGAACTTCAACCATGATAGGGTTAATAAGGGGCGATCGTTATTATTGTACAAGAGTAGGAGACAATGGAGAATAGACGACTTAATGGTAACAGTCAAATAACATGATTATTGGTATTTTAGCGATCCTTTCTGCATCCGCAGCAGCCGGCATGAGAATTGCGTTACCTTTATTAATTATTGGCTTGCTTCGTAGCGATTTATGGTCACAAGTTCCCCTGCTTTCTGCTATTCCCCCTCAAGTTTTGGTTGGGGTTTTAACCAGTTGGTCATTATTTGAATTGTTCGGATCGAAAAAGCTATTAGGTCAGCGAATTTTACAGATTATCCAATTAGTTTTCAGTCCTTTAGTGGGAGGATTATTAGCGGTTGCTGTGGTAAAAATGGCTAATCTAGATATGAGTCCGTTATGGTTAATTGGTGTGATTGGGGGATTATTAGCTTTTGTTTTAAAGTTAGTTCAAGTGGGGTGGTTTTTCCGCTTACGAGGTTTACCAATTTGGGTTATTTGTATTGAAGATATTGTTTGCATTTTATTGGTTTTATTTGCGTTTGATGCCCCTAAAAATGGTGGTTTAATTGCGTTAATGTTGTTATGGATAGCCATTAGAAGTTCAACTGCTTGGCGAAAATGGTATGGCCAAAACAGTCAAGTTTCTCGAGGAGAATAGATAAGAAAATTTTAGCTTATATGAAATCCGCTTAATTAGCCATTACTAAAATGATTACTGCCAACCCTTCCTCCCCTTCTCCCTCTGCCTCCTCTGCTCCCCCTGCTTACCCTACTAGAAAGTATAGTATTCAAACCGATGTCATATTATCTTCTCCCTTGACCAAATAAAATCTTTTTAGATTCTTCTGTGATTGTTGCTTCTGTGTTGAGATTTTTTGCTATTTCATACGCTTTTTGAACGGCGGGACGATTTTTTACAGTTTCAAACCATCGTTTAAGATTAGGAAAATCTGCTAAGTTTTGCTGCTGTCTTTGATGGGGTACTATCCAAGGATAAACCGCCATATCTGCAATGGAATAATTTTGGGCGATGTATTCTTTATCCTTTAACTGTTCATCTAATACCCCATAAAGTCTTTCGGTTTCTTTCACATATCGATTAATAGCATAAGGTATTTTTTCGGGGGCATACTGATTAAAATGATGGTTTTGACCTAACATGGGTCCAAGTCCTCCCATTTGCCAAAATAACCACTGCATAACCTCCATTTCAACCCGTATATCTGTAGGTAAAAATTGCCCTATTTTCTTGGCTAAATAAAATAAAATTGCCCCCGATTCAAAAATACTAATGGGTTCACCCTCATCGGTTGGCGAATGGTCAACTATAGCAGGAATACGATTATTAGGAGAAATTTTCAGAAATTTGGGATCAAACTGTTCTCCTTTGCCAATATTAACCAATTTAAGATCATAATTTAGTTGAGCTTCTTCTAGAAAAATGGTGACTTTATGACCATTTGGGGTCGTCCAATAGTAGAGATCAATCATAATAATTTCGTTTTTGCTATACACTGGATATCATACCTTATTCCTTAGCAGTTTAGGTAATAATATGCAAAATTCACTCAATTTTTCTGACCATAACTACCGTATTATTGATGAATTAGGACGAAACCGAGAAGGGGGAAGAATTAGTTATTTAGGGGAATGTTTAACAACAGAGAAAAAGGTCGTTATTAAACAATTTCGTTTCTTAGATACGAATGCTAGTTGGAGTAGTTATAAAGCTTATGAGAGAGAAATTAATATCTTAGAAAGTTTAGAGCATCCTCGTATTCCTCGCTATTTTACCTCTTTTGAAACTGAGGATGGTTTTTGTATGGTTCAAGAATATAAACAAGCCCCTTCTTTAGCTATTAAATCTAATTTTTCTGCTGAACAAGTCAAACAAATTGCAATTTCTATTTTAGAAATACTCGTTTATTTACAAAATAATAATCCGCCTCTTATTCATCGTGATCTTAAACCCGAAAATATTTTAATTGATGAGAAATTAAACGCCTATTTAATCGATTTTGGTTTAGCAAAAATTCAAGATAAAGAAGTAGCTAATAGTACCATTATGGCCGGAACTCCTGGCTTTATGCCTCCCGAAGAATTATTTAATCGTCCGTTAACAGAAGCGTCTGATTTGTACAGTTTAGGGGCAACTTTAATCTGTTTATTAACCAAAACCTCTTCAACGAATGTTAGTGATTTAATCGATGAAGATTATCCTTTCACTTTTCATTTTAATTATTTAGTTTCTGACTTAAATGATGAATTTATTACTTGGTTAACTAACGTGACTAACCCCTTACCTAAACATCGTTATCCTAACGCAGAAACAGCTTTAATTGAACTGCGATCGCTAGAGGTTAATCGATCAATCATACCCGAAAAAAAGCCTTTTTTATTTTATTCTTTTAGTCAACTGGGAATTGGATTCATCGGATTAACTATTTTAGTTGCCACTGTTCTAAAAGTACACAATTTTTTATCGATTCATAATACTTATTATGATATTGATCATCATCCTCAAATTTCCCACTCAAGTCAAAGTACACCTCCTATGGAGAAAACACCTAAAACGTTGCAAAATTTTTCAATAGAAAAAGCTTGGTTTAAATATATTAAACCCCATTGTAACACTGTAGAAGTGACAACAATGATAAAAAAAATACCCCATCCTGATACAACTGTAGGGGTGGGTTATGCTGCTGCTTGTTATGCCTTAGCTGGAAAAATTGAAGCAGCAGATCAATTAATTAAAACCCTACCTTTACGAGAACAATATACAGCAGCAGGGGTTGTTTTTGCTATTGGCCATCCCGTAGCAGATGCAGGAGATGATAAGTCAGCCGGGCCTATTATGGAGTTGGTAGTTAAATATCAACCTAACAATTTCATGGCAGTTTATCACGCAGGAATGTCTGAATATATATTAGGCGATTATGAATCATCAAAAACCTATTTAACTCAGTTTTTAGATATTTATAAAAGAGAAGATGGCTGGAGAAATAATGCCATTGAAGTCTTGAATAGAATGAAGTAAAAAAAGTTTTTCCTTTTGTTTGATGATTGATTCTAGACTAGATTTAGGGAGATTAATAAATCTTTAGTTTCTACCTTGACGGGCATATTTTTCCAAGGTAACTTATAAAGCTAAAATCATTCTATCAATCATCATGAAAGAAGAGTACCAAAAAGCCATTACTGATTACAACCAAGCCATTTCCCTTAATCCTAACGATGCTGATGCTTACTATAACCGAGGGTTTGCCTACAGTCAGTTAGGAGAGAATCAAAAAGCCATTGCTGATTATAACCAAACCATTTCTCTTAATCCTAACTATACCAATGCTTACTATAACCGGGGGACTGTCTATCATGAGTTAGGAGAAAAT